>NZ_JPUW01000012.1:0-54963 GCF_000743635.1 Lysinibacillus sp. BF-4
AAGAATACTTCTTTCAATATAGATTAAGCAGCAAATTAGTTAAATAGAGTACTAACACAGTAATCTGTGTGAGTCTAGTGATAATGGCAAAGAGGTCACACCCGTTCCCATACCGAACACGGCAGTTAAGCTCTTTAGCGTCGATGGTAGTTGGGGTTAGCCCCTGCGAGAGTAGAACATCGCTAGGCAGTACTCATATTATTCCGAAGTAGCTCAGTGGTAGAGCAATCGGCTGTTAACCGATCGGTCGTAGGTTCGAGTCCTACCTTCGGAGCCATTCTTGGAGAGCTGTCCGAGTGGCCTAAGGAGCATGATTGGAAATCATGTAGACGACGCAAGTTGTCTCAAGGGTTCAAATCCCTTGCTCTCCGCCAGATAATCTAATTTAGTATGGCCCCTTGGTCAAGCGGTTAAGACACCGCCCTTTCACGGCGGTAACACGGGTTCGAATCCCGTAGGGGTCACCATTTCATTTATACCCAGGAGAATTAGCTCAGCTGGGAGAGCATCTGCCTTACAAGCAGAGGGTCGGCGGTTCGAGCCCGTCATTCTCCACCATAATTATTTATAGTAGTATTAACGCGGGGTGGAGCAGTGGTAGCTCGTCGGGCTCATAACCCGAAGGTCGTTGGTTCAAATCCGGCCCCCGCAACCAAATAGGTCCCGTGGTGTAGCGGTTAACATGCCTGCCTGTCACGCAGGAGATCGCCGGTTCGATCCCGGTCGGGACCGCCATTTTAATTATGGGTCAGTAGCTCAGTTGGTAGAGCATTAGATTGAAGCTCTAAGTGTCGGCGGTTCGATTCCGTCCTGACCCATATTTCTTTTATATTTGCCGGTGTAGCTCAGTTGGTAGAGCAACTGACTTGTAATCAGTAGGTCGAGGGTTCGACTCCTTTCGCCGGCACCATTATTTTTAGCTTATTAACCTGGAGAGGTAGCGAAGTGGCTAAACGCGGCGGACTGTAAATCCGCTCCTTAGGGTTCGGCGGTTCGAATCCGCCCCTCTCCACCAGTTTTTTATAGGGGCATAGTTCAACGGTAGAATAGAGGTCTCCAAAACCTTTGGTGTGGGTTCGATTCCTACTGCCCCTGCCAATTTTTTTTATTTCATCTAATATAATTATGGCGGTTGTGGCGAAGTGGTTAACGCACCTGATTGTGGTTCAGGCATTCGTGGGTTCGATTCCCATCAGTCGCCCCATTTATTTTTGGGGTATAGCCAAGCGGTAAGGCAACGGATTTTGATTCCGTCATGCCCAGGTTCGAATCCTGGTTCCCCAGTATTTAGCGGAAGTAGTTCAGTGGTAGAACACCACCTTGCCAAGGTGGGGGTCGCGAGTTCGAACCTCGTCTTCCGCTCCATAATAAGGCGGCATAGCCAAGTGGTAAGGCACAGGTCTGCAACACCTCTACCACCGGTTCAAATCCGGTTGCCGCCTCCATTATTCTAATCGGAAATTCCGGTTTTTTTTTACTTTAAATTAGGCCGATGTGGCGGAATTGGCAGACGCGTGCGACTCAAAATCGCATTCCTTTGGAGTGCCGGTTCGATCCCGGCCATCGGTATCATAAAAGGTTCTAGCTTAGCGGCTAGAATCTTTTTTTGTATGAGAAGGAAAAAGATAGCGTTATGCTGTCTAAGAATGTAAAATGAATATATTAAATTGTGCAACTAATACTTACTTATAAACGTTCTTATTTAAGATAAACGCGTTGTAAACAGGAAGGATACTTAACTATTATGGTGAAATGGATAGAGGTTACTACATACGAAGAAATGAGTCGTATTGCAGCAGAGTTATTTAGCAAACAAATGAAAGCTAATCCTAAAAGTGTGCTAGGTTTAGCAACAGGTGGTACACCAGTAGGATTATATGAAGTGCTTGTAGAAGAAGTTAAGGCTGGAGATATTTCGTTTAAAGATATTACTACATTTAATTTAGATGAATACGTTGGTTTAGCAAAAAACAGTCCAGCGAGCTATTGGACATACATGCATGAAACATTATTTAATCATGTTGATATTAATGAGGATAATGTACATTTACCAAATGGTGTTGCTACGGACCTTGAAGCAGAATGCGAAAATTATGATAAGCGTATTGCAGCAGCAGGTGGCATTGATTTACAGCTATTAGGTATTGGTGTAAATGGTCACATTGGTTTTAATGAACCAGGTACATCATTTGATTCTTTAACACATGTTGTCGAGCTTACAGAGTCAACGCGTACTGAAAATGCGATTTACTTTGAAGAAGGCGCTGAAATGCCAACGCATGCTGTAACAATGGGGATTCAATCCATTATGAATGCGAAAGAAATTGTATTGCTAGCATTTGGTGAGCGTAAGTTAGAGGCAATGGAGCAACTAAAAACAGGCAAGCTATCAGAGGATTTTCCTGCTAGTCAGTTAACAACACATGATAATATCACAATTATTTATGGTGGAACAAAATAAAAAATCGCTACGTACTTATTTAAGTGCGTAGCGATTTTTTTGATAGTTACATAATAATACACCAGTGATTACAGCAATGCCCCCAAGTAGTTGAAAGCCTGCTAGTTGCTCATTCAAAAATAGCACTGCAAATAGTGTAGCAAAAACAGGTATGAAATTTAAAAAGATACCAGCGCGGTTGGCTCCGATTTGTATGACGCCGCTATTCCAGCTAAGAAAGGCAATGATAGAAGCAAAGATACCAACATAGCCTATAGCGCTTACTGTGCTAACACTCCATGTAATGGCATGGGGCATTGTGAATTGTTCATAAATAAAAAATGGCAGTAACATAATAATACCAAGAGCAATAGTAACTAAAAAGTTTGCCTGACCATGAAGCTTAGTAGCATACTTTTTAACAAGTAATGAGTAGAGACTCCAGCACATTACAGCGATAAGTACAATCATATCGCCCTTGTTAAAATTAAGTGAAGCAAGTGAACTGATATTGCCTTTAGCTATAATAAAGGTGACACCAGCTAATGAGATAAGTGTACCAATAATTTGATTGATGGCAAGGCGCTCACGCAATAATAAAAAGGATAACAAGTAAATCATAATAGGCGTGGAAGAATTCATTAATGACGCATTAATTGAGGTTGTATAATGAAGCCCGATATACACTAAGGTATTAAAGGCTGCGACACCTGTAAAAGCCATTAAGAGTACAATCCATTTATGATGCCAAAGTGTACGCCACTCACGTTTAACATGTGGATAGGCAATAGGAGCGAAAATAATAAAAGCTGTACACCAACGAAGAAAAGCTAAACTAAATGGTGCAATTTGATCGCTAACTGCACGTCCAATAACAAAGTTACCACCCCAAAGTAATGTGGCAAGTACTAATAATAAACTAGGATGAAATCGCATAGGGTACTCCTTTCATATGTATGGATAAAACCACCGCTCCCTTGGGGAACAGTGGTTTTATTATTGCTACGGCTATAGAATTTTGCTAGTGACATAAACTACGAGGTTCCATTGATTTTGGTTGGTTATTGGTCAAAGGTAACGACGTAAAAGGTAACGAGTCATTGGTTGCATATAAGGTAATAGCCGTAAGCGCACCTAGCTTGGAGTCTCACCGTGCTAGGCGTTAGAAGTACATCGAATCATCAAAAGTTAATTGAATGCTATAATTTTTCGCATTGATTGCATTGGATAGGCGATGTGCTTTTTTTTCAAGTACTTCGGCTTTCTCTCGGTAAGTGGCAGGGTCAAACTGTGCAATACGATATAGCACTGTATCACCATAACCGTGTTGTGCTTCTTCTTTTTCATTTTCACCAAACATACGGTAGGTTGAAGCGCTCTCGCGAAGTTGTGAAGCCAGTTCAATTGCCTCCACTAAAGCTAGCTCTTCATCTTCAAAGGTAACAGTGTTAGCAATGTTAGCCTCATACACTAAACGGTCAAGTGTACGGATATCTTTACGTACACGTTCGAGGTCAGCATGAATAGCCTCCATTGAGCGATTACTTGTTACAGGTGCTTGATCTTTTTCAGTTGTAACGAAGGCTGAGCGATGAAGCTCACTTGTATACTCCGAAAACTTTGATTTTAAAATACTTTTTAGTTTAACTGCTTCAGCTAAGTTCATTGGGTATGCTCCTTTACGTCAATCGTATAGTCGCCACCATTGATTTGGCAAAACATTTTGGCTGCAGATGCTAGTAACTGCAGTGCGCGTTCTTTAGGTAAATCTTTTAATAGAAATACCTGTGTGATAGCTGTTGTTTGTGCATCAATGGGCGCTAGGTTAGTTGTATAAAGTACGTCTTGTATTGTGTAATGCGTAAGTTTAGTTGTATCAAAAAGTTGTACGGGTGATTCATACTGTAGCATAAAGAAATCATTAACATCATGTGCGCCGTTGCGTGTTGGTAAAAACTCGCCACGGTGGATTTGTTTGAATAGGTGAATGAAATGAGGCTCAGGTGTGATATGTTGCCATAACTTAACACCAGCGCGTTCAGATAATGGGGTTAAATCCATTTCAAGAAGCAAGTTTTCTTGATATAATCGAACACGTCCTTTAATCATTTGAGGCGCATCTGAAATAGTAACGCCTGTGTATTTTATTGTACCTACTAACACATGGGCACCCCCTTGCAATAATAAATGTAGTATAACATATAGGAGGCTAGAAGCGTTATGCGTGTGCATCAGCTACAACGAGAGCTTATCGCGTATGCGAAAGAAATTGGTATTGATAAAATTGGTTTTACTACGGCAGAGCCTTTTGTAAAGCTCAAGGACCGTTTATATACGCAACAAAAATTAGGCTATGCTTCAGGGTTTGAGGAGAGTGACATAGCACTTAGAACAGAGCCGCTTAAGCTCTTACCTACAGCACAGAGCATCATTGCGATAGCTGTAGCTTACCCCTCGCGTATGACAGAGCATATTGCGGGTAAGAAGGGTGAGCGACGCGGGATTTTTTGCCGGGCATCTTGGGGTACGGATTACCATACGGTATTGCGTGAGCGCTTAGCAAAACTTGAGGCATGGCTACGTGAGCGTGTGCCTGAAGCCGAGCTGAGCTCGATGGTGGATACAGGGGCGCTTGTAGACCGAGCAGTTGCAGAGCGGGCAGGTATTGGTTGGAGTGGTAAGAACTGTTCTATTATTACGCCTGAGTTTGGCTCCTACGTGTACTTAGGCGAAATGCTAACAAATATACCTTTTATAGCAGATGAGCCCATAGAAGATGCCTGCTTGGATTGTAGGCTTTGTTTAGACGTATGCCCGACGACAGCTCTAGTAGCACCAGGACAACTAGATGCGCAGCGTTGTATTGCGTATTTAACACAAACTAAGCAAGAGATGCCACTTGAGTTTCGTAAGCATATTGGTAATCGTGTGTATGGTTGTGATACTTGTCAAACGGTTTGCCCTAAAAATAAGGGGAAGACCAATATGTGGCATGAAGAGTTTAAACCAGAGCCAGCGCTTGTGAAGCCCTTGTTAGAGCCATTACTCACGATTTCAAATCGCGAATTTAAAGAACAGTATGGTGATATGTCAGGCTCGTGGCGAGGCAAAAAGCCGATTCAACGTAATGCTATGCTTGCACTGGCCCACTTTAAAGAACAAAGTGCGTTGCCTGCATTGCAACAAGTATTGTTTGAAGATCCACGACCAGATATAAGAGCTACAGCAGCTTATGCTATTAGTGAAATTACTGAAGATACAGTAATGCTAGAGCAGGCAAGAGAACGAGAGACAGATGAAGCGGTGCTACGAGAAATTGCCCGTATATTAGGAGAGTAAGTATGTCATTAAATATTGTATTATATCAACCTGAGATCCCTGCTAATACAGGGAATATTGCCCGTACATGTGCTGGTACAAATACCGCGCTACATTTAATTCGTCCGCTAGGTTTTTCGACGGATGATAAAATGTTAAAGCGTGCAGGATTAGATTATTGGAGTAGTGTCGATGTACATTATCACGATTCACTGGAAGATTTTTTAGCTTATGCGGCACAAGGAGAAGTTTATTTAATTGAGACGTATAGTGATAAGCCATACTCTGCGTATGATTTTAGTGGAGAGCGTGATATTTATTTTATGTTTGGACGCGAAACAACAGGGCTGCCCAAGGATTTTGCAGAGGCGCGTAAAGATATGTGTTTGCGCATTCCGCAGAGCGATAATGTGCGCTCATTAAATTTATCAAACAGTGCAGCTATTATAATTTATGAAGCGTTGCGTCAACGCGGATTTGAAGGGTTAAAATAAAAAGCGCCGAGCTCGGCGCTTTTTTTAATAGAGGATACGTACTTCATTACCAGAGGGGTCAATTGTCGAAAAGCCATTTGTAAGTGGTGTAATTTCGGCATTAAAGGGGCGTAAATTATGCATAATTTTATCCGCCTCAGCTTTATTAGCTACATCAATCGTAAAGTGAGCGAGCCCAGTTTCACTGGCCTTTTTAGCTGGCGCACCAAGTGACTCCCAAATATTCATACCGATATGGTGGTGGTAATCGTCCGTAGAGAGGAACAGTGCTTGATCACCGTAAGCTGCTGTAATGTTATAGCCTAAGCCTTGAGTATAAAAATCGCGCATAGCAGGAAGACTCGTTACGGAAAGGTGAATATGACCTAAAATAGTACCTTCAGGCATGCCTTGCCAACCATCTGTAGCTTCTGTTAAGACATCAGCTACGTTTAAACGATACGTACTCATTTTAACCATACCATCATCTAACCACTCCCAGACTTTAGGGTCGCGGTCAGTATAAATCTCAATACCATTGCCCTCAATATCATTTAAATACAGCGCTTCACTGACATCGTGGTCCGATGCACCAAGACGCATACCAATGCGATCAAAATGCTGTAAAATATGAGCTAAATCTGAGCGGTGTGGTAGTAAAAAAGCAATATGGTAGAGGCCAGCTGTTCGGTGTTCTCGTTCAGTAGCGCTAGCTAGTTGCTGCAATGTTACGAGTGGATGTACACCGTCTGCGCTTAGCTCTACTTCGTTGTCATTACGTAAAATAGCTTTAAAACCGAGTGTTTTTTCGTAGAAATTTGTCATAGCATGCAAGTCTTTAACATGTAGTGTTATATGTTTAATATAGTGTGCGGGTTTTTCATGGAATTTCATAAATTGTTCCTCCTTTGTTTGCTTTTACTATACCCCAAAATATAAAAAAAGAAGCGTCGAATGCTCGACGCTTCTTTTTACGCTATTATTTATCAGCTGAGTAGCCTTTACCTTCGTAACCTGCCGTGAAGATAGCAGTTAGGAATGAAATAGAAACTCCAATAATTAGTAATAACTTCATGGAAGAACCCTCCTCATGTAATAACAATATATAGTTAAGTATAGCTCAACTAAAAACAAAATGAAATGATATTCTGTACGAAATTATGGCATAAATCGTTCGGAAGGGGGAATAGGATAAAAAGAGAGGAGTGTTTGTATGAAAAAGAACCCAAATGGCGAAATGGCTAATGACTTTGAAGAAGTAAAAAAGTTAGGTAAAGAGATGGAACAAATGCATGATGAAACTGAATTAGCTGCAGAGCATAAGCAAGCAGATCCTGAGCAATTTACGGATGCTGAGCATCATGTTAAGCATAAAAAACAATAATGCTTTACACTACTAAATAAAGGAGTGGTGAGGATGGACTTTATTACATTAGCAAATGGTGTGAATATGCCACAGCTAGGCTTAGGCGTCTATAAAATGACAGACCCTAAACAAACATTACAAGCAATTGATGAGGCATTAAAGGACGGTTACCGTGCGATTGATACTGCGTCTTTTTATAATAATGAGCAACAAGTAGGCGAGGCTGTGCGCGCAAGTGGCATAGCACGTGAGGATTTATTTATTACAACTAAAGTGTGGAATGATGACCAAGGGTATGATAGTACACTACGTGCATTTGAAGTGTCACTGAAAAAATTAAATATGGATTACCTTGATTTATATTTAACACATTGGCCAATTGAAGATAAATTTGTTGATACATACCGTGCGATTGAACGCCTCTACGAACAAAAGCTCATTCGTGTGCCAGGTGTATCTAACCACCATCAAAAGCATTTAGCTACTTTAGAGCGCGAGGCAAATGTAATGCCAATGGTTAACCAAATCGAAATGCATCCTTACCTGCAACAAAATGAGTTACGTGCTTACTGTGCAGAGCGTAATATTGCAATTACAGCTTGGTCACCGCTTGGTCGCGGTGTTGTGCTAGATGATGAAGTGCTAGCAGAAATAGCGAAGCGTTATGGTAAAACACCAGCACAAATTATTTTACGTTGGCATGTGCAACAAAATGTAATTGTAATACCTAAGTCAGTAACACCATCACGTATTAAATCTAATATCACAATTTTTGATTTTGAACTATGTGATGAGGATATGCGTTTACTATCTAATCTAAATCAAAATAAACGCTTTGGGGTCAATCCAGAGTTACCGGATTTTGCGAAGCACTTTAAATAAAAATGAAATGGCGTAGAGCGCCATTTCATTTTTTTGTTATCGTTAATTTTTGGTGAGTAATTGGGTGCGTAAAGCCAACTGTAGTAGCTTGCAGTGCATACGTATTGCCACGTGGCTGTGCACCATATAAGGTATCGCCTACAATAGGGTGTCCAATGGATGCCATGTGGACACGGATTTGATGAGTACGACCTGTTTCAAGCGTTAGCTCTACTGTAGTTGTGGCAGCGGTTTGTGCTAGCACGCTATAATGCGTAGTAGCCTTTTGCCCTGCATTACTAATAATACGACGAGAGCCGTGATGACGGTCCTTGCCAATACCTTTTGTAATAACGCCTTGCTTTTTACGAAGCACACCTTCGACAACAGCAGTATATTTACGTGTGACCTTATTGTCTGCAAGTGCGGCATCAAGCGCTGCTTTTACAATAGGGTTCTTTGCAATAACTAATAGACCACCTGTACCCTCGTCCAAACGATGGACGTGTTCTGCATAACCATCAGTATATTTCATTACCGCATTCATGCATGTATTGTTTTGCCCAGGTTCATTGGGGTGAGTTGGCATATTTTGTGGTTTATTGACAACAAGTAAATGTTCATCCTCAAAGGCAATTGTGAGGGGGGTATCATTTGTTACATAGCTGCTTGTAGCAACAGGTACTGCGATTACAAGTTCAGTTGAAGCGGGTAATGTGGCTGTCCAGCTAACAAGCTCATCATTAACACTAACTGCTTTTGCCATACGCAAGGCGTGTACATATTTTTTACCTAAGTGAAGCTCATTGCGTAGGACATTTTCGATGGTAGTGTCGTGCGTTAAAGTATAAATCATTTTGCTTCACGCATTAAGGCGATTGACGCTATGATAATCATAACGAAAGCTACCAGTGATAAAAATGGGATGGTAACAAAGCCAAACCAATCGATGTATTGTGATGTACAAGATACTGTTTTACAAGCAGGTGCTGTGTCTGCTAAAAAGCTAAGCTTTTGAATGCCGTAGTGATAAAGCGCAATAGCGCCGCCAATACCTGAAAAGACTAATAATGTTAAGGCGATTTTGGCGTTTTTTTGAATAATGGCAATCGTTGATAGTAGTAAAATAGGATACATTAAAATACGCTGATACCAGCACATCTCACAAGGGATGTAGTTGCGTACTTCAGAAAAATATAACGAGCCTAGCGTTGCAACAAGTGAAACTGTCCAAATGGCAATGAGTAGGTTTTCTGATTTTTTTGTGATGGTAAACACCTCCATGATTTCGCTATTGATTATAAATCTTAGTAAGTTACTTGTAAATGAAAAGGTCACAGCTTTCCGCCAAAAGTATGAACAAATTATAACAGTAGCAAGTGCTATGATAAAGGGAGGCAGATAAGATGTACGAAGAACAATCTAATATTGTATTGCTAAAGGAAATTGCAGAGTTATTAAATGAAGGTACTGAAATTTTTCCGATGTTGCAAAAGGCGCTCGATAAATTTTTAGCAGGTACAGCGTTTGAAGCAGGTTGGATATTTTTTATTGATGAGTTAGGCAAGCCAAAGCTCGTTACGCAAGCTAATTTACCTGAAACACTATCCTATAAAGGTTGCTATTATTTAGAGCACGGTGAGTGCTGGTGTGTGTCACGCTACCGCAACCAAAAACTAGAGAAGGCCTCTAATATCATTGCATGCCAGCGCATTGACAATGCTATTGCGGCAGAAGTGGGACAACATAATGATATTACGCACCATGCGACTGTGCCGTTGCAGTCGGGCGATGAGCGCTTTGGTTTGTTAAATGTTGCTTCGCCAAATACGGTACGTTTTTCGGATGAGGAGCTAGCCTTACTTGAGTCAGTAGCCTTTCAAATGGGATCAGCAATTAAACGTATTGGCTTAACCAAACAGGCACAAGAGGTGGCATTAGCACAAGAGCGTAATCGGTTAGCGCGTGATTTGCATGACTCAGTTAATCAGTTATTGTTTTCTGTTACGTTAACTGCGCGTGCAGGTGTGGAGATGGCAGAGCAACCCATCGTAAAGGAAACTTTTAAAGAAATCCAAACACTGACTCAAGATGCCTTAACAGAAATGCGCGCTTTAATTTGGCAGTTGCGCCCTAAAGGTTTAGAGACAGGGTTACTTGAGGCAATTAAAGCTTATGCCGAAGTGCTTGGCCTAACATTACATGTGACAGTAGCAGGTGTGCTACAATTTCCCTCACGTATTGAAGAAGCATTATTTAGAATTACACAAGAGGCGTTAAATAATATACGTAAACATGCAGGCGTTACAACAGCTACATTATATGTAACGGTTACATCAACTGATGTATTATTAGTAATTCGTGATGAGGGACGTGGCTTTGAGTTTGATGCTAGTAGTCAATTATTATCGATGGGGTTACAGTCCATTCGTGATCGTGCGAAAGAAATGAGCGGTACTGCCGATTGGGTAAGTGCAATTGGGCAAGGCACAGAAATTTTAGTGCGCCTGCCCTATTAAAGGAGGTAAGCGTATGATACGCGTATTAATTGCGGATGATCACCATGTTGTACGACGTGGTTTATTATTTTTTTTAAAGACGCAAAAGGATATTGAGGTAGTAGGTGAGGCCTCAAATGGTGAAGAAGCGGTGCAACTAGCAACTGCGCTTGAGCCAGATATTATTTTAATGGATTTAGTTATGCCAAAGCTTAATGGGATTGAAGCTACAGCTAAAGTGAAGGAGTTATTGCCAAAGACAGAGATATTAATGTTAACGAGTTTTTCGGACCGTGACCATGTGATACCTGCACTAGAGGCAGGGGCGGCAGGCTATCAGTTAAAAGATATTGAGCCCGACGAATTAGTCAAATCCATTCGTCAAATTATGGGCGGTGAACATATCTTACATCCTGATGCTACAATTACTTTAGAGGCGCAACAACAGGAGTTAGCAAATGCACCGCATACTGCTAACCCTTTAACACCGCGTGAGCGTGATGTACTCGCGGAGCTAACAAAAGGTAAAAGTAATAAAGAGATTGCGAGCTCCCTATTTGTTACTGAAAAAACCATTAAGACACATATTTCTAATATATTTAGCAAGCTAGAAGTACAAGACCGTACGCAAGCAGCATTATATGCGGTGAAGCATGGCTTAACAGAAAGCTAAAGAAAAAGCGTTCGTCGGCCGACGAACGCTTTTTGCTTATAAATTATCGTACATGCCTTGGATTGGCTTCGTTAGCACACGGTTGATTTCTTGTAATAAGCCGCTTAGTGCCATTTCTGCTTCAAGCATTGTTAAAATTTTTGGGTTTTGCTGTGCAAGTGACGCTACTTTTTGTGCGTGTTGGTATTCGTCTTCGGCAAGCTCCATGCCAGCCTCTTGCTTTTGCATTAACTGCATTTGTACATCGCGGAAGTTTGTAAATAATGCGCGTGCTTCCTCGTCTTCTTGTACAATTTTAACAGCTTCTTCAAGTGTTTTAAATTCGTCCGTTTTACGGAAAGTTGCCTCTAGGCGATTTAAATCATCATAAATATTAATCATACGTAGCCTCTTCTCTATAATTTATCCTATTAAGTATACAATTAAGCCTTGCACAATACCAATTAAACCACCAAGTAGCGCACCAAGCACGGTGATCATTTTAAACTCACGTTTCGAAATACCAAGCACTAAATCTTCAAGAGTTGCCACAGGGAATGAATCTACTTGTTCACGTACAACCTCTTGTAGATTTAATCGTTTTAGCACGTCCTCTAATTTATCCTCAGCTGCTACAAATCCTTTAGCTACTAATTTAGGGATTAGCGTATCATTCATGTAAGTATTGCCATCTTGCCAGTAATATTTAAGTGGTTTATCCAAACGTGCTTGCACAGCAAGTTGTTGCTTTGCATAGCTTTGTACTTTTTCGACAATAGGCTCAAACTGTACGTCCTGTAAAAAATCAAGTGCTGGACGCTCTTGCAAGCTCTGCCATTCTTTTTCGAAAATTGAAGTTAGCAGTTGGTGAGATGAGTCCGACTGTAGTAACTTAACAACTTCCTTTTGTACTTTAAATACCATTGAAGTAGAATCACCCATAAACATTTGCACCATATTACCAAGCGAGCCTTTAGAGCCTAAAAACTCGTCAATCATATGTTTAATTGTTGCTTCGCCCTCAGGTGAGACGAAATAATCGCGGCCTTTGTTTAAAATGTGCTCAACAGCTAAAGGGATTTTGCCATCAATGGTTGCTTTAATATCATCTGATAATAATTGATTGATGGGCTTAGTTGCTAGTGTATGATGTAGGCTACCAAATTGCTGTACAATGACGGTGTCGACCTTTTGTTCAATGTCGCTAGCGACATTCGGGAAGCCAGCTGTTGTTAGCCAGTGTTGAATGGTGCGGTCATCAAACAATAACTCGTCTGATTTTTTAGTTACAAAATCCTGCACCTTGTCCTTAATATCTTGCGAAAAGAATTTTTTTCGGATGGTATCGGGTGTTAATAAATAATTCGTTACCGTTACGCCAAGTTGTTTAGCTAACTCATCGCGTCGTTTAGGGATAAGACCGGGTGTAAAGGGTAAGCGCTTTCCACGAAAATAAATAGGGTTATGTGGACGGAATAACATTTTAATTGCTAGGTGATTGGTCATGCCACCAATTAAAGCGCCAATGAAAGCCATAAAGGCTAAGGTAAAAATAATTTTCATAATATGCCTCACTTTCTACAGAAATCCTGTTGTTATTATAGCAAAATGGGGTAATGAAAAGAAAACAAATGCGCCGTTGTTGTTGGCATAATGCGCGTGTTACGTCATACTGTAGAAACACGTGATAAAGAAAGGAAGATTTTGCATGATTCAACATTTTAATTTTAAACCAATGTTTGAAAACACGCAGCTACCTGGCTGGTACGTTTCATTCTTTTATAAACAACAACGTTACGAGGCAGAATATGCGAAAGATGGCACGATACGCTTTTTACAAAATGCACCCGAAGATGAGCAAAAAGTAAAAGATATGGTGCATGAGTTAATGCTGTTTCACGTATATGATTAAATTTGTATTTTACGCCTAAATAATTTATTATTGAAGGCAACTAACATTTTTTCACTGTAGGAGGTGTACACTTTGTTTTCACGCTGTGGGAACAAAGGATTTATTTGGACGGAGACATATTGGTGATAACCATACGCTTGGCAGTATTTGCTGTCTTAATTGCCCTAACGGCATTTTTTGTTGCATCGGAGTTTGCGATTGTAAAGGTTCGTAAAACACGTATTGATCAACTCGTTTTAGAAGGAAATAAAAAAGCGGTTAAAGCGCAAAAGCTCGTTAATAATTTGGATGAATATTTATCAGCTTGTCAATTAGGTATTACAATGACAGCGCTTGGTTTAGGTTGGATTGGTGAACCTACATTTCAGGTGATGCTAACGCCACTCTTTGATTTCTTAAACTTAGATGCGCGCTTAACTACAATACTGTCATTTATTATCGTATTCTCGATTGTAACGTTTTCACACGTCGTTATCGGGGAGTTAGCACCAAAGACAATTGCTATTCAAAAAGCTGAGACAATCGCTCTTTATTTAGCTGGTCCGCTAATTTTATTCCATAACATCATGTATCCATTTATTAAGTTATTAAATGGTTCTGCTCGTGCATTAACAGGCCTATTTGGTTTTAAAGCAATTAACGAGTCAGAGGCAGCCCATACTGAAGAGGAGCTGCGCATGATTTTAGCTGATAGTTTAAAAGGCGGTCAAATTAATACTTCGGAGTATAAATACGTGAACAGTATTTTTGAGTTCTCTGATCGCCTAGCAAAAGAAATCATGGTACCACGTACCGAAATCGTAGGTATCGAAAAAGAGTTAACCATCAAGCAAGTATTTGAAGTTATGGGTGTTGAGCAATATACACGTTACCCAATTATTGATGGGGATAAGGATAATATTATAGGACTTGTTAATATGAAACATATTTTAACGGCCTATATTAAAAATCCAGCCAACGGCAATAAGCCAATTACCGCGTATATGCAACCTATCATTCGTGTTATGGAAACTATGCCAATCAGTGATTTATTATTAAAAATCCAACGTGAGCGCATCCATATGGCGATTTTAATTGATGAGTATGGTGGTACATCAGGCTTAGTTACAATTGAAGATATTATTGAGGAGATTGTGGGCGACATTCGCGATGAGTTTGACGCAGATGAAGTAGCAGAAGTACGTAAGATTGGTACAGATCACTATATTTTAGATGCCAAGGTTATTGTGGAAAACGTGAATGATTTACTTAATATTTCAATTGAAGATGATGATATTGATACAATTGGTGGCTGGTTTATGACAAACCACTTCAACGCTGTACAAGGTGATACAATTGAGGCGCAAGGCTATGCCTTCACTGCTAAAGAATTAGACGGACATCACATTTTATATGTTGAGGTTAAAAAATTACCAGAGCCAGTAGAAGAACAAACCGAACAAGACTAAACACAAGCTGTTAACTACATGACGTAGTTAGCAGCTTTTTTTGTTACAATGAGAGAGAACATAAAGTAAAGGAAGCGTAAAACACTTATGAAAATTATTCAGTTAGATAAAAGTTACAAGGAAGACTTTATTCGCGTATTTAATCACTTAGCGAATTTATTTTTTGAGGACAGTAAAATTAAAGTCGAAGCGGCTCAACCTGATATGCAGGTTAGCTTTACGGAAAAAGTGGAGGGGCTAACCTTCTCAACAACAGCGACGCTACTTGTAGAAGGTAAAACGTATACGCATGCCTATAGTAAAACATATGAACAAAACGTGAGCGAGCGCGAAACAAATATTCGTCGCAAGCGCGCGCTGTCACATGTTTTACTAGATGTGCTTGAGCAGTACACAGGCATGAAGCAAGCATGGGGGATTTTAACGGGCATTCGTCCAACAAAGCTCTATCATAAAATGCGTAAATCAGGTATGAGCGATGAGGACATTGCAACAACACTGCGTGAAGACTTTAGAATTAGTGACGAAAAAATTGAGCTTATGCAAACGATTGTTACGCGACAACTCGCAACTATTGAGGACCTTGACCGCATTCAAGAGGAAGTAAGTATTTACATTGGCATTCCATTTTGCCCAACCAAATGTGCGTACTGTACTTTTCCGGCCTATGCGATTGGCCACCATCGTAAAAAGGGACATGTCATGGGCTTTTTAGATGCGCTACATTATGAGCTAGAGGAGATTGGTAACTGGTTAACTGCGCATAACAAAAAAATCACATCTGTATATTGGGGTGGTGGTACACCAACTTCGATTGAAGCAGACGAAATGGACGCACTCTACCAAACATTTAATGATTACTTCCCACATTTAACTGCCATTCGTGAGGTGACGGTAGAAGCAGGAAGACCTGATACAATCACACCTGAAAAGCTGGGGGTATTACGTAAATGGGATATGGACCGCATTAGTGTTAATCCACAGTCTTATACTAACGAAACTTTAAAAGCTATTGGACGCCATCACAGTGTTGAAGAAACCATTGAAAAATTTTGGTTAGCACGTGAGGAAGGCATGAATAATATTAATATGGATTTAATTATTGGTTTACCAAATGAAGGTATTGAAGAGTTTGAGCATTCACTTCTAGAGTCTGAGAAAATGCAACCAGAATCCCTAACTGTACACACACTATCTTTTAAACGCGCGTCAGAGATGACACAAAACAAAGATAAGTATCGTGTTGCTGACCGTGCTACTGTCGAAGAAATGATGCATATGGCAGAGCGCTGGACTAAGCGTAACCAATACGAGCCGTATTATTTATACCGCCAAAAAAATATTTTAGGTAATCTCGAAAATGTTGGTTATAGTAAGCTCGGTGAGGAGAGCATTTACAATATTGTTATTATGGAAGAAGTCCAAACGATTATTGGCATTGGCTGCGGGGCTTCGTCTAAGCTTGTAGACGCTAATGGTCGTATTACCCAGTTCCATAATGCTAAGGATCCTGCGGCATACGCAATGACTGTCAAAGCGGATACAGAGAAGAAGTTAGCATTGTTAACACAATTAGAGGAGGAGCGCGTGTGAAGAAATATATCGGGCTAATCCTTGCACTCCTTGTTTTAGTAATTGCGGGTTGTACACAAGTACCGCAAGAAAAAAAGGAAACTACAGAAATTAAAGGAGACGCTACCTTACAAGTACAGTTTTTAGATGTTGGGCAAGGCGATAGTATTTTGGTTATCGCACCAAATGGTAAAACGATGCTAGTGGATGCAGGTACAAAGGGAGCTGGGCGTAATGTAGCGAGCTATATTAAAGGACTAGGTATTACTAAGCTTGATTTTGTAGTAGCTACACACCCTGATGCTGACCATATTGGTGGGCTAGTGCCTATTTTACAAGAGTTAGAAGTCGGCACATTTGTTGACTCAGGCAAGGAGCACACATCGCAAACTTTTATTGATATGCTGACGCTGATTGATGAGCATGATGTCAATTACGAGGTGCCAACCATTGGTGAGTCATGGCAGCTTGATAAAAAGGTAAAAGTAGAAGTGCTTTATGCTAACGAAGCGGCAAAAGATAATAATGATGCCTCTATCGTATTACGTGTTAGCTATGGTGAGGTATCTTACTTATTAACAGGAGACGCAGGCATTAAACTCGAAAAGGAAATGCTCGCAAATGGCGATGTTCAAGCGACATTCTTAAAGGCTGGTCATCATGGTTCAAATACAAGTAGCTCGCATGAGTTTATTAAAGCTGTCCAACCAGAAGTAGCCATTTTAAGTTATGGCGAGGGTAATAAATATGGTCACCCACATAAAGAAGTAGTAGATGCCTTAATTGCAGAGGACGTCGAAATTTACAGTACAGCGGAGAGTGGCACGATTATTACAGCAACGGATGGGGTTCATTACTCTATTACGGGCGTTCCATTTGAGCATTTAGAAGGTGAAAAACCAACAGGCGTAAGTATCACGCGTAAGGATTTAATCGGTGAAGAGGTAGATATTACAAATGGTAGTAATGAAGCAGTATCACTTTATAATTGGCAGTTAATTTCTGTTGAGGGTAATCAAATCTTTACCTTCCCTGATGTAACACTACAGCCTGGCAAAAAAATCACAGTAACGAGTGGTAGCGGAGCTAAAGAAGGGAAGCATCATATCAAATGGACAGGCAAACAAATTTGGTTAAATGATGGTGATGCGGCTATTTTAAAGGATGCGAAGGGAGCTGTTGTAAGTGAACTCGACTGATTACACACTAGACCGCATTGATGATGGCTTTGCTGTATTTTTACAGCGACCTGACGAAGAGGAGCAATTGCTTATTAAACAAGCGTTTGTACCTGAGGCTATTAAAGTAGGGGACATTGTAACGATTACAGAGCACAATGGCTGCTATTGTTTTGAACAGCAGCAACAACAAACAGAAGATGCACAAGCAACGGTACATGCGCTAATGCAAAAACTACGCAATAAAAAACGTAAATAACTATGGTAAACTAAAGTAACTACCATGTAAGGGAGATAGAGACATTGATTACAACTGTTATTTTTGACTTAGATGATACATTATTATGGGATAAAAAAAGTGTGCAAACGGCTTTTGATAAAACATGTGCGTACGCAGCAACTAAAGTAGAGGTTGACCCTATACAACTAGAGCAAGCAACACGTCAAGCTGCACGTGAGCTTTACCAAGGCTATGAAACATATGATTACACCGTATTAATTGGTATCAATCCATTTGAAGGACTATGGGGCACATTTGATGATCCGACACCTTCCTTCCAAAAAATGAAGGACATTGTGCCACAATATCGACGCGATGCTTGGACACAAGGCTTAAAGGCTTGCGGTATTGATAACGAGGCATTAGGTGCTGAATTAGGTGAGTACTTTGTTGAGGCACGCATTGCTTCACCGCAGTTATATGAAGATACATTTAAAGTGTTAGATGAGCTAAAGGGCAAGTACAAGTTAATTATGTTAACGAACGGCGCACCTAGCCTACAAAACTTAAAGTTACGAATTACACCAAAGTTAGTACCATACTTTGATCACATTATTATCTCAGGCGATTTTGGTAAAGGTAAGCCGGATGTTTCGATTTTTGAGCATGTGCTTGAAGTAGCTGACATTACAGCGGACGAGGCGATTATGGTTGGTGATAATTTAAATACCGATATTTTAGGCTCATCACGACTTAACATGAACAACGTTTGGATTAACCGTGAGGGTGCAACACCAACAACTGTTAAACCTGTTTATGAAGTGTCATCATTAACCGAACTTACAGCTTTACTAAAAACACTATAAGCAAAAAGCTAACGAAGTGGTAATTGAACTGACCACGCCGTTAGCTTTTTTTATTGCATTTCTTTAGTTGGGCCCATGACAGGCGGCACACGTAAACCTGCTTGACGTAATAGTACCGTCATTTGCCCCACGTGATGCGTTTGATGATTAACTAAAATACGTAATACCTGTCCACGAGGCATGTCATTGCCAAACAATGTCACAGGTTGTAGTAAATCTTCATTCATTAGTGTTTTTACTTTATCAGCAATTGTTGACTGCATAGTTGTATAACTCGCAATCGCGTGCGCCATATCGCGGTCAGCCTTAACAGTTGGAAGTGTACAGCCAATCACATTGCCAAACATCGTGCCTACTTCAACCAAATGCCAAGCTAGCCAACCTAATGTATTATGTCCTTCTACAATGGCTGTGTCTTGCGTATCATTTGTAATGGCTTCGATTGCTTTAGTTGCACCTTTTGCGGCATTTTGCCACTCCACTAAAAAATCTTCAGTATGTCGATACATTCCACTCACTCCTTTACATGTATACTACCTGTTAACGAAAAAAAGAGCGAGGAAACGAGCCCTCACTCTTTTAACTTTATTATTTTGTTACTAGACCATCATGGATTTTTTCGATGTTAGAACGTAGGAATTTTGTATACGTTTCACCGTCTGTACCAGAGCGACCTAATTCATCCGAATAAATTTCAGCAGCAATGTCAACACCCGTTTCCTTCGAAACAGTTTCCATTGGACGCTTGTCTACGTTAGACTCTACAAATAACGCAGGGACTTTCTTCTCTTTTACTAATTCTACAAGTGCTTTAATTTGTGCAGGTGTACCATTTTCTTCTGTATCAATTGCCCAAATATAACCTTCATCAAGTCCATAATGAGACGTCATGTATTGGAAAGCACGCTCACTTGTCACAAGCATACGATTTTTTTCGTCGATGTCGGCAATTTTCGATGTGTATAAATCATCAATCTCTGTTAGCTCAGCTAAAAATGCATCTGCATTTTTTTCGTAAGTTTCTTTATTGTCTGGGTCAATTTGTACTAATGCATCGCGTACATTTTCCACCATTTGAATACCAACAACAGGTGATAAGAAGGCGTGAGGATTCATTTCTTCTTCTTGACCATCTTCTGAAGCTAAGTACATTGGCTCTACGCCTTTCATTACTTCAAAAACTTTATCATCTTCTTTTTTAACGTTCTTTGTTAGCTTAGTAAACCAGCCTTTTTCGCCGCCTTCAAGGTTTAAACCATTAAAGAACATTGCGTCTGAGTCTGTAGCTTTTTTAATATCTTCAGGTAGTGGCTCGTATTCATGAGGATCTTGACCAATTGGTACCATGCTGTGTACATCAACTAAGTCGCCGCCCACTTCATTTAATAAATCATTAATAATAGAAAATGTTGCGATAAGCTGAAGCTTTTCACTTTTTGATTCTTCACTCTTAGGTGAATCTGTAGCCTCTTTTTTATCTCCGCATGCAGCGAGTGCAAATACGGCTACGAGTGCTAATAAACTAACTTGCCAAAATTTCTTAAACATGTGTAATCTCCTTTTGATTAAATTATTGTAATGCTGTTTTATGCTTACGCGCACGCAATTGGCGCCAAACAATCCCGTGTTTTGGTGAGAATAAAAACGCTACGATAAAGAATGAAGTCGTAACGAGTACGATGGCTGCACCTGATGGCCAGTTGTAAACAAAGCTAATGTATAGCCCGATAACTGCTGACAATGCGCCAAGAATAGCTGAAATGGTAATCATGATAGATAGTCGGTTGGTTAATAAGTAGGCAGTAGCAGCTGGTGTGATTAACATAGCAACAACTAAAATAATACCTACTGTTTGTAGTGATGCAACAGTAACGAGTGTTAGCAGCACCATTAGGAAGTAATGAATTAATTTATTTGGTAGCCCGTAAGCTGCTGCAAGCGTTGGATCAAAAGTGCTCACAAGTAGCTCTTTATAAAATAAGCCAACTGCAATTAACACAACAACACCAACTGCAAGTGTCATCCACATATCTGAGTCACGTACAGATAGCACATTACCAAATAAAATACTTGTTAAATCGGTACTTGTATTTGCTTTACCAATTAAAATGATACCAATTGCGAAAAATGCAGAAAAGACAATACCAATAGATGTATCATTTTTAACACGACTGTTTTGTGTAATAAAACCAATGCCAAACGCTGTCATTAAACCAAAAGTTACAGCGCCGTAAAAATAGTTAATGCCCATCATATAGGATAGCGCGACACCAGGTAGTACTGCGTGTGAAATAGCATCACCCATAAGTGACATACCACGCAAAATAATAAACGAACCAAGTACACCGCAAATAATACCTACAATAACAGAAGTAAATAATGCTTTTTGTAAAAACTCATATTGTTGAATATCCTGAATAAAACTCATCATGACGGTGCTACCTCCATTGCATCCCAAAGTGAAAATTGTGCTTTGAAGGCTTTCTTCATTGTTTCAGGCACCATTACTTTTTCGACAGCGCCTGCACCGATGATTTCGCCGTTAACAATAATTAAGTCATCAAAGTAATCCTTAACCTTTGTTAAATCATGGTGTACAACGAGTGCTGTTTTACCTTCATCACGTAATTCTTTTAGGATTTTAATAATGAGTGCTTCGCTTGTCACATCAATCCCAACAAAAGGTTCGTCCAAAAAGAAAGTATCTGCTTTTTGAGCGAGTGCTCGTGCTAAGAAGACACGTTGCTGCTGACCACCAGATAGCTCACCAATTTGGTTTTTAGCGAAATGCTCCATCCCAACTTTTTCTAAACAATGGTAAGCCCATTCACGGTGCTCTTTTTTAGGTCGCTTAAATAGCCCAAGGCTTGGATACGTGCCAAGTAAAACGGTATCAAGCACCGTGATGGGGAAGTCCCAGTCAATAGTGGCACGTTGCGGTACGTAGGCAATTTTATTACGCACATTTTTAATAGGTTGCCCGTCAATTAGCACATTGCCTCGATCTTTAGGGATAAGTCCTAAAACGGCTTTCATCAATGTAGACTTACCAGCGCCGTTAGGGCCCACAATACCAATTAGCCGTCCTTGCTCCATAGTAAAGCTAACTTTCTTTAATACTTGTTTTCCATAATATGAAACATATAAGTCATTCACCTCTATGGCATGACCCATAACATCACCTTCTCTTTAAAGTTTCCTAAACGCAACTTAATGCGCAAAAAAATTTGATTTTCCTACGTGCAACTTTTGAAGTAAAAAAATAGTCGAAGTTTCCTAAGACCAACTTTCGATAATCCCAATGATAAATGATATCAACAACTATGTAAAGCAAAAAAATGAGTAGCCAATGACTACTCACTTAAATTAAATAATAGAAGTGAAGCTTTTTGCTTCTTTGTCTAACGAATGTGCTGCTTCAGTAATAACTTCGAAATCATTTAAGGTTGTCTGAATTTGCGATAAATTTGTTGCTACTGTGCTATGGATGTCATGCACACCTGTCGCCATTTCTTGGATTTCATTAGTAATTGCATCAACACTTGAGCGTACTTCAATTATGGATTTTTCGACGCTGACGGATAGCTTACGTACCTCGTCTGCTACAACATTAAAGCCTCGTCCATGCTCACCAGCGCGCGCTGCTTCAATCGCTGCATTGAGCGCTAGTAAATTAGTTTGTGCAGCAATTTCTCGAATGGTTTGCACAACTTGCTGTATATCTTTTGTACGTTTTTCTAAGGAGGAAATAATACGCGCATTATTGGTTGAAATAGCGGCTACTTGTTCAATACCTGTTGCGAGGATACTGCTACTTTCGATGCCATTGCTTGATAAATTATTTAAATCCTCTGCCATATGGCTAAGGTTATCCGTTACTGACATGATTGTTGTATTGCGCTTGGTAATATCAAATGCAATTTTTAACACATTACATACGCGCTTACGTTCGTCGAAGATGGGCATATAATTTGCTTCAAGCCAGAGACTATTACCACGTGCATCACGACGTTCAATTTTATCTTCATATTTACGGCCTGATAATAGGTTACGCCAAAAGCGCTCATACGATTGACTTTGTGAAAAACTAGGGAAACAAAGGTCGCTATGCTGCATGCCAATCATTTGCCGAGGTGTGTAACCCACAACGTTTGCAAACGCCTCACTAACATATTGTACTGTACGATTTTTATCAAATAAAATAATCGCCATATTTTTATCCAGCGCTTGTACGATAAATTTGTTTAAGTTTTGTTCTTGTAAATTCATTTAATTATCCCCTAACTACTATGCTTTTAGTAGTATACCCCTACTCGTACTAAATAATCATAGTAAAGTTACCTAAATAAAATCTAAATCAGTAACTTTTCTTTTGATTATACGAGTCGTTAGATAATGGTAAAGCAACTGCAAATGTACGCTAGCACAAGTAACTATAGTATAAAGCCGAAAAAAAGAGCGAATGCGTTAGCATTCACTCAGATTTTCCATTGCATTTTAATAATACCCGCTTCTTTTAATGCCATAATTAAAATAATTAGGAGAGGGCCAAGTAGTAAACCAATAATGCCAAACAATTTTAATCCTACAAACATTGCGATTAATGTAGGTAATGGTGATAGCCCAATATGAGAGCCCATCACTTTTGGTTCCACTGTACGACGAATGATTAATAAAATCCCAGCTAAGATTAATAGTTTTACTCCTAGTGCCGTGTTACCAATTAAGAAGTAAAAAATGGCCCATGGTGCTAACACTAAAATTGAACCAAGAAACGGAATGACATCAATAATCCAAATGACCAGTCCCATCGAAATAGCATATTTGGGATGGATAAGTAGTAGCGCAATAAATGCGACACCACCAATTAACAAGCTCACTAAAAACTGTGCCTTCATAAAACCAAATACGGCGTCTTTTAGGCGGTTCATAATCATGCGTGTTTTTTCTTCAGTTGAGGGCTTTAAACGTGCAAAGAAGGCTTCCTTTAAACGTGGTAGCTCTAGCATAAATAAAAATAATGCAATCATATAAACGAGTAAGCTAACTAAAAAGCTTGGCATTTCGCCTAAAAAGGCAGTAATCCGTTCGTAATTAAAAACATTAACAATCGACATCTCTAGCTTGTTTGTAAACTCTACCATTGTCTTTTGAATGGAGTCAGCCACTTCAACTGGTAGATTTTCGGTATACTTTGCGATATTGCCCTGCATTTGAACCCAAATCCCTGTAAGTTTTGCGATATACATAGGCATTTGCTTAGACATATTAATCACTTGTGCAATTAATTGTGTAACAGTCAAATAACATAAAAACGAAATAAATGCGATACTAATTGTGTAAATAACACCAACAGCAAGCTGTCTTGACCAATTCCATTTGCGTTTAACAAAAGTGATGATTGGTTCTAATAAAAATGCGGTACAGCCAGCTAAAATAAATGGTACAGATACGGGGATAATAAAGTACGCTGCTACCCCAATAACAATGATAGCTAACGTAGTAATAAGCGTTTTTTTAACGGCCGCTTTGTTCAAACTCGTTCACCTGCTTAACTTCCATATAGTATGTTCTATTTTAGCATAGAAAAATTAGTGTAATGCGATTAATGTTAGTGATTCTGTGGCTTTTTTTTCATGCGTTCAAGTAAAAAGCCGCCCTTAAAGGATTTAGGCTCATAAGAAATAATAAACGCGCGAGGTTCAAGCTCCTCTACAATTTCAAATAATTCTTTTTCGCGATTACGCTTGGCTAAAATTTCGTATTTATAACGTGCGCTGTCACGTCCCTCACCAACAAAAATAGTAACCGCAAAACCACGATCACGTAAGATGGTAATCATATCCGCATTGCGTGATTGTGTATTGATGGTAACGTACACATAACCTATGGCAAGCTTTTGCTCAATGCGTGTACCTAAAAACATTCCTAACCCAAAACCGACAGCATACACGACCATCGCCATTGTGCTTTGATCACCACTAAAAACAAGTGACAAGCCAAAGACATAAATAAACATTTCAGCAATGCCAATAACGGCTGCGAGTGATGTAATATTTTTCACTAAGAAAATGGTACGCAATGTAAGCAGCGGTACGTAAACAAGTTGTAAGACTAAAATTAATAAAATTTCCTTCAAATCGATTCCCTCCGCTTTGCGTTAAATGTATTGAACAGTATAACACTGTGTCTAAAATTAATGAAACAACAACTAGGTAATGGGTTTGAAGTAGCTAAAATTTTGAAAATTGCCTATCATTAGAGTAATAATGAGTAAGGAGAGTGAGTGTATGACAATACAGTTTGATGGTGTACCTAATTTTCGAGATATGGGCGGCTATGCAACGAGTGATGGGCGACAAGTAAAGCGCGGGCTTTTTTATCGTTCAGCAGCATTAGGTAAGATGACGCCTGCGGATAAAGCAAAGTTTAGTGCGCTTGGTATTAAAACCATATTTGATTACCGAGATGACGAGGAAGCAAGTAAAAACCCTGACCCAACTTTTGAGGATGTAACTAATATTCGTATCCCAGCAAAACTTAATACGCTAGCAAAAATGCCAACGAATGAAAAAGCACCGACAAGTTTTTATAAGCGTGTAACCCCTGCTATGTTTACAGAGTTGTATACTCAAATGGCTTTTGATAACCCATCTTTTCAGCGCTTGATGCAGGTGGCGCAGAATCCAGCCCAACTTGGCTTACTGCATCACTGTGCGATTGGCAAGGACCGTACAGGTATTGGCGGAGCTATGATTTTATTAGCACTAGATGTACCGCGTGAAACTATTTTTGAGGATTATTTAAAAACAAATGCACTGTTACAAGCAACAGTCGAGCAAATGGCGACTAAGGTGCGCGAGACTTCTGATGAAATGGAAATGGCGCAATTTTACGCATTGATGCAGGCGCGTGAGGATTATTTGCAAGCAGTCTTTGACGGCATTGACACACGTTACAGTAATGTAGACGATTTTTTAGCGGAGCAGTTCGCCCTTACGACAGAAAAACGAAAAAATATGCAACAATTTGCGTTAGAATAAAAATACCGCCCCTGCGTTTGCAGAAGGCGGTATTTTTTATTGCAGTGCGCTAGCTGCTAAACGTTGAATGGTCATATCATCCATCGGTGGATTGTGCAGACCTGCACGCACATCGCGGTAATAGCGCTGTAACGGATTAGCCAGTTGTAAACTCTTAGCACCAACTAAGCGCATGGCTCTATCTACTATAGTAATAGCATTATTGGTTACGGTATATTTAGCGACGTTAATTTCATTGCCGAGCAGTGCACGTTTATTTTCGTCATCAAAGGCGCGCGCTGTACCGTATAACATAAAGCGTGCTTGGGTGAGTAATAAATCCATCTCACCAATATGCGTTTGTACATTAGGTAGCTCACTAATGGTTGTTGATAAACTGTTTGGCTGATATGTTTTAGCAAAGTGTACCGCATAATCACGCGCTGCTTGTGCAATACCTAAATACGTAGAGGGAATGTGTAAGCTCCAGCCATTTAATTTTGCGCGGCGCGATGTGTTTGATTCGACAAGGTCATCCGTTGCAACGCACACATTTTCAAGCACAAGGTCGTGGCTACCAGTGCCTTTCATAGCCATCACTTGCCAGTTTTCTTCGATACGTAGCCCTGCAGTATCTTTATGAATTAAAAAGTTGCCAATGCGTGAAAGTTCAGGTACCCATGCAGAGACAATAATATAATCAAGTGCATAAGAGCCCGTCGTAAATGTTTTGCGGCCAGTAATTGACCAGCCATCCTTTGTGCGAGTAGCAGTTGTTTGAGGTTGACCACCGCGTGTTGGACTGCCGGTTGCAGCTTCACTTGCTGCACGATTAACCATAGCACCGTTGCAAATTTCCTTTGCGAAGGCTTGTAGTTTATCCTCAGACCACGTTTTATTTTCAAAGATTTCGCCTACAACGCCAAGTGTCCAACTCATAATAAGTGTGGCACTTGCATCATATTTGCCAAGTGTTTCTTGCGTGAGTAACATATCGTAAACCGAAAATCCTTCTCCACCATATGCCTTAGGTAATGTGACGCGAGGGTAATGAATGGCGCGTAAGGCGTCAATTGTAGCAAACGGAAAGCCATCTGTAGCATCTACTTGGGCAGCATTTTGGGCAAATTGTTCACCGAGTTGTTCTAGTTTTTGTTGCCAAGCTTGCTGCTCAGCTGTCGTAATAAATAAACGTTCCATACTATCAGCTCCTTTACTCCTAGTGTAACGAAAAGTTTGGCATATTGCATGAATACCTTGAAATCAGTACAATAAGAGTAATGAAAAAAGTAAGGTAGGTAGTCAACGTGTATAAATTGATGGGTAATGTAGCAAATGCTATTTTAACGGTATCTGGCTCTAAGGCAAAATTATACGGTACAAAACATATCCCAAAAGAAGGCGGCTTTATTATTGCCTGCACGCATAATGGGTACGTCGATATTATTAATTTAGGTTTAAGTTTAATGCCACGTGAGATTCATTTCATGGCAAAAAAGCAATTGTTTGAAATGAAAGGGATTGGCTGGTTGATTGATCAGCTTAATGCGTTCCCTGTTGACCGAGA
This sequence comes from Lysinibacillus sp. BF-4, assembly GCF_000743635.1. NCBI lineage: Bacteria > Bacillati > Bacillota > Bacilli > Caryophanales > Bacillaceae > Lysinibacillus > Lysinibacillus sp. BF-4. The sequence goes on from NZ_JPUW01000012.1 coordinate 27,394, forward strand.
TAATCCAGGACCAAGTGTAATTAAGGTGCCAAGGCAGCTATTAAAGGAAGGTAAGATTGTTGGCATCTTCCCAAGTGGTACGCGTAATGCAGAGAGTGCTAACTTAAAGCAAGGCGCTATTACGATTGCACAATTAACAAAAGCGCCAATTTTACCAGCAGCTTATATTGGGGCTAAAGGTGTTGGCGACGTATTAAAGCGTAACAAAGGTTATTTAATCTTTGGCGAGCCTTTTTATGTAACAGCAAGAGGCAAAGAAGGGCGCGATGAGTTTACACATGTGCTAGAAGATAAACTAGACGAATTAACAAAAGAAGTTACATTTCTTTCGAAGGTGTCGAAAAAATAAGTAGTGAATCAGGAGTGATTGCCATTCCTGATTTTTTACTGTGTTTCGATTAACACGAAATGGTGAACAGAAAAGGTAAAGAGAGGAAGATGACCAATGAAATACGAGGGTAGACGTAAAAGTAATAATGTAGAAGACCGTCGTGGTATGAGTGTTGGTAAAGTAGGAGGTGGCATTGGCGGTATTGGTTTAATTATTGTTGTGCTGTTTACCTTATTAAGTGGCGGCGGTATTGGCGATGTTATTAGTAATGTAGGCAATAGCACACAACAAACAGCACCGCAAAGTGAGCGTCCATACATTAGTTCTGAAGAAGAAGACGAGCTGATGGAGTTTGTGTCGGTCGTATTGGCAGACACAGAAGACGTTTGGTCACGTATTTTTAAAGATAATGGTTTAACTTATGAAGAACCGACACTTGTTATTTTTAGTGATAGTGTACAGTCAGCTTGTGGTGTAGCAGGTGCATCTGTTGGTCCGTTTTATTGTCCTGGTGATCATAAGTTATATATTGACCTAAGCTTTTATAAAGAGTTAAAAGACCGTTTTAAAGCGCCAGGTGATTTTGCGATGGCTTATGTAGTAGCACATGAAGTAGGTCACCATGTACAAACGCTATTAGGTACGTCACAAAAGGTACATGCGCTACGTAACAAAGTCAGTGAAGCAGAATATAATGCAGCTACAGTTAAACTAGAATTACAAGCTGATTATTATGCAGGTGTATGGGCACATCATCAAAAAAATGCAGGCTATTTAGATGTGGGTGACCTAGACGAAGCTTTAACAGCAGCAAATGCAATTGGTGATGATACATTACAAATGCAAGCACGCGGCTATGTTGTACCAGAGAGTTTTACACACGGTACCTCAGAACAACGTCAGCGCTGGTTTAAAAATGGATACAAAACTGGTACCATTCAAGGTGGCGACACATTTAATGCAAAGGCGCTGTAAGATTTTCTTTTACAAATAGCTAAGAGTAGTAGTAAAATAAACGACAGAAAACAAGAAAAGTGAGATGACAAACATGGGTCGTAAGTGGAATAATATTAAAGAAAAGAAAGCGGCAAAGGACCAAAGTACAAGTCGCGTAAACGCAAAATTTGGACGTGAAATTTATGTAGCAGCAAAATCTGGTGAGCCAGATCCAGAGGCTAACCGTGCACTTAAAGTAGTTTTAGAGCGTGCTAAAACGTATTCAGTACCAAAGCATATTATTGAAAAAGCCATCGAAAAAGCAAAAGGCGGCGGCGAAGAAAGTTTCGACGAATTACGTTATGAGGGCTTTGGCCCAGCAGGTACGATGATTATTGTGGATGCCCTAACAAATAACGTAAACCGTACAGCTTCTGAAGTACGTGCAGCTTTTGGTAAAAATGGCGGCAACATGGGTGTAAGTGGTTCAGTTGCTTACATGTTTGATTCAACAGCTGTATTTGGTCTAGAAGGCAAAACAGCAGATGAAGTGTTAGAAGTATTACTTGAAGCAGATGTTGATGCGCGTGATGTATTTGAAGAAGATGACCACGTAATTGTTTACGCTGAGCCAGACCAATTCTTCGCTACACAGGAAGCATTAAAAGCAGCAGGTGTAGAAGAATTTACAGTAGCTGAGCTTTCAATGATGCCACAAACTGAAGTTGCATTAACAGGTGAAGATGCAGAGAAGTTTGAAAAACTAATTGACGTACTAGAAGACTTAGAGGACGTACAATCGGTTTACCATAACGCAGACCTAGACTAATAGCCTAGTATAATGAGCAGCCAAACTTAATTGTTTGGCTGCTTTTATTATGTCTTAAAGCATATAAAAATGGTGTAGAGTAGCAAAAAACTTAATAAATGTATTGATTAATTAGGCGTGACATGGATATTATAAGGATATTACTAAAATACTAATGACGGGGGTAGGTATGTTGGGATATTTGAATACAATACGAGGTAAGCTTACGATTTTATGCCTAGCCTTATTATTAATTCCTAGCGCGATTATGGCATTTGTGAGTTACACACAAGCTAAAAATAGTTTGAACACACTAGGAGAAACTGTGCTGAAAAATAGCGTAGAAACATCTATGCAGCTATTAGAGAGTGTGAAGCGTGATTTTTATGCGGGCAATCTTACATTAGAGGAAGCGCAGGAGGAAGTTAAAACGTTATTGCTTGGTAAGCAACAAGCTGATGGCAAGCGAGAAATTACACATCCTGCCGATTTAGGAGAGACGGGCTACCTTTATATTGTAGATAGCAAGGGTGTGCTGTTAATGCATCCTACGCGTGAGGGAGAGAGTTTATGGGAGGAGGAAGATACCGACGGCGAATATTTTATTCGACACGTTATTGAAGCGGCTGAGACAGGCGGCTTTACTAAATACTATTTTGCTTTACCATTTCAAACAACAGTTGCACAAAAAGTAGTCTATGCTAAAACAGATAAGGACTGGGGTTGGACTATTGCGGCAGGTACATATATGCAGGACTTTAACGCACCTGCAAAAAATATTTTAACAACGATTTTACTAATGTTAGCCATTGCTGTCGTTATTGGCATTGTAGTAATTTCACTAGTAGCTCGACACATATCTAGCCCACTCGCTAGTTTAACAAAACGTGTGCGTGAAGTAGCACGTGGTAACTTAACGGTGCCGCTAGAGGATTTACAACGCCGAGATGAGGTAGGTTCATTAAACCGTAATTTTAACGAAATGGTTGGGCACTTAAAGAGTCTCATTACAGAAGTAGAAGGCGCGATTGTATTAATTAAAGATACCTCAGGCAATCTATCAGCTGTGTCCGAAGAAACAACCGCTTATGGTGATGAGATTGTACGCGCTATTACAGAGGTGTCGGCACGTGCTGAGCAACAGGCAACCAATGCAGAGAGCACACAGGAAACCTCACAGCAATTTACAGAGCAACTTAATGTACTGCATGACCGTAATGCGGTGATGTACGCATCTTCTACAGAAATGAAGAAATCAAATGAGCAAGGGGTACAAAGCTTACAGGCACTACAAGTAAAATCAGCAGAGACATTTACAATTATTGAGCGTATGCGTACCATTTTTGCACAGCTTACTAATAAAATGCAGGAAATCGAAAGCATTGTCGGTACGATTAGTGATATTTCCGATCAAACTAATTTATTAGCGCTTAACGCATCCATTGAAGCGGCACGTGCAGGTGAGCATGGTAAAGGCTTTGCGGTAGTCGCAGAGGAAGTACGTAAACTCGCGGACCAAACTGTAACAGCGACAGACTCTGTACGTACAACACTGCGAGGGATTGCAGAGGAGGCAGCAGTTGTAACAAACGAAATGACTAATACGTATACGATTGTCCAAGCACAAAATCAATCAGTAGCTAGCACAGAGCTTGCTTTTGAGGAACTTGAACAAGCAGTGACTCATATTGTAGGTGCTATTGATGAAGTATTAACAAGTGTAAGTACAATTAGTGAGTCAAAGGAAATTATGACAGCGGCTATTGATAGTATTGCGGGTATGAGCGAAATGAATGCCGCGGCTTCTGAGGAGGTAACTGCTTCCGTAGAGGAGCAACAAAATGCAATTGCGATTGTCACGCGTTCAGCAAATGAGCTAAGCGATGAGATTATTGCATTAAATGAAGCTATTGCACGTTTCCGTATACGTTAGTAGCAAAGGCTGGGATATAACTTGATTGTAATGAAAAACTATAACATCGAATAGTAACTTTTTTATGTCAAAGGGGTAAATTCAGCCTCGATAAACGGAAAAAATGTTAGACCAATTACATCTTGGTCTAACATTTTTCTTTTGGACCTAGTCTTTTACATTCCTTGCATGCTACAGCATTTCATATGATAATAGAAAAGTACAAATATTCAAGAAAAGAGTGAGCTAAAATGAAAACATTTGACCAATTTACTTATGAAAGACCAAACTTAACAGCCATGGCTGAGCAACATAAAATATTAATGCAACAATTTAAGGAGGCTAACTCTGTAGCGCAGCAAAGTGAAGTAATTAGTGCGTGGAATAGCATTGCGGCTAACTACCAAACAAACGCTACACTTGTTTATATTCGTGCGAGTGTTGATACACGCGATGCGTTTTATAAAACAGAGCGTGATTATCTTGATGATAATGGTCCGCGTTTTGAGGAATTACAAAGTGCATATTACGAGGCATTAGTTAGTTCGAAGTTTCGTGTAGAGTTAGAGCAAGAGTGGGGCACACAACTATTTGCGTTAGCACAAAATGCAGTGGATGCTTTTTCGCCAGCCATTATGCCAATGTTACAGCAAGAAAATAAATTAATATCGAGCTATCAAGAACTGGTAGCGTCAGCACAAATTGAGTTTGATGGGCAAACCTTAACACTAGCACAAATGGGGCCTTACTTAGAGTCAACAGAGCGTGATGTACGCAAACGTGCAACAGAGGCCCGCTTTAATTTTTATGCACAAAATCGTGAGCAATTTGATGCGATTTATGATGACTTAGTAAAGCTTCGTCATAAGATTGCAACAACACTTGGTTTTAAAAACTTTGTGGAGCTTGGCTATATTCGTATGGACCGCGTAGATTATGATGCAACAATGGTCAAAAAATTCCGTGACCAAGTACGTGACGAAATTGTACCAGTAGCTACAAAACTATATGAGCGACAAGCCAAACGCATTGGTGTACCTACGTTAGCATTTTATGATGAGGGATTAAACTTTTTAACAGGTAATGCTACACCCCAAGGTGATGCAGACTGGATTGTTGCTAATGCAAAAACAATGTACAGTGAGCTTTCAGTAGAAACAAAAGAATTTTTCACAATGATGATTGAGCGTAATTTAATGGACCTTGTAGCGAAAACAGGTAAAGAAGGCGGCGGCTATTGTACCTTTATGGAAGATTATGAAGTACCATTTATCTTTTCAAACTTTAATGGTACGTCAGGAGATATTGATGTGTTAACACATGAAGCGGGGCATGCCTTCCAAGTATACTCAAGCCGTAATGTTGGAATACCTGAATACATTTGGCCAACTCATGAAGCATGTGAAATCCACTCAATGAGTATGGAGTTCTTTACATGGCCATGGATGGAACTATTCTTTAAAGAGCAAACCGATAAATATAAATTTGGTCATTTAAGCAGTGCGTTATTATTTTTACCATACGGTGTTGCTGTAGATGAATTTCAGCATGCAGTATACGAAAATCCAACAATGACACCTGCACAGCGTAATGCAAAGTGGCGTGAGATTGAGCAAATTTATTTACCTCACCGCGATTATGACGGCTTAGCTTATTTAGAGGATGGCGCTTTTTGGCAACGTCAGCAACATATTTATAGCAGTCCATTTTATTATATTGATTACACATTAGCTCAAATTTGTGCGTTGCAGTTTTGGCAAAAGTCGCGTGAGGACTTCACGGCGGCGTGGCAAGATTATACAAATTTATGTAAGCTTGGAGGGTCTAAATCTTTTACACAGCTTGTAGCATCAGCTAATTTAAATTCACCATTTGAGGACGGTACAGTAGCAGCAGTAATTGAGGCTGTAGAGGTATATTTAAATAGTGTTGAAGATGATAAAATGTAAGCTATAGAAAGAAGGTGGCTTCTTGACAAGGAAGGTATGGTTTCAAGTAGGGGTTGGGATATTAATTGCCCTGCTTATTGTAAAATATTTTATTGAGGTCAATTGGATTTTTTCGCCGTTACTTACGATTTTAAAAACTATTTTTGTGCCATTATTATTGGGCGGGGTATTGTATTATGTAACGGAGCCTATGCAACGTTTTTTAGAAAAACATAAATTTACACGCGGTTGGAGTACGCTAACGATTTTATTAACGATTATTGCTTTTGTTACTGCCTTCGTTATGATTGTTGGTACGCCGATTGCTAACCAAGTAAACGAGCTTGTAAAAAACGCACCAAAGATTGGGCGTCAGTTAGAAGACGGTGTAAATTATTACTTACGTAACAAGGATAATTTACCACCGCAGTTACTTGAAATTATTGATAATATTACAAACTCTGTGCAGGATATCGCAATTGTTGCGAGTACATGGCTTGTGAGCTTCTTGCAATCTGTTGTACAAGTTTCACTGCTTGCTGTGTTAGTACCGTTCTTTTTAATCTTCATGCTAAAGGATCACGAAAAATTTGCGCCAAGTATTTACCGCTTATTTTCTGGCGAGCGTCGCGAGTGGGTAAAGAAGACACTTAGCGAAATTGATAATGTGTTACGTAGCTATATTCAAGGGCAATTATTGATTAGTTTTTTGCTTGCAACTATTATGTTTATTGGGTATTTAATTATTGGTCTTGACTATGCGCTATTACTTGTAATCTTTGCGTTCTTTATGAACGTCATACCGTTTATTGGGCCATGGATTGCTTTTACGCCAGCGTTAATTGTTGCTTTAATTCAAGATCCGATGCTAGCGATTTGGGTATCGGTAGTTACACTTGTTGCACAACAAACGGACAGTAACTTTATTACACCAAAAGTAATGGGTAAGTCATTAGATATTCACCCACTCACAGTAATAACGATTATTTTAGCTTCAGGTAAAATTGCAGGCTTTATTGGTATCGTGATTGCAGTACCGTTTTATGCGGTAATGAAGGTGTTAGTAATGAATATGTATCGTTCGCGTCAGGCTATTAAAAAGGCCGCAACTAAATCAATTTAATGAAAAGATGCTCGAAGTCATATTCGAGCATCTTTTTTTCGGCTATACTGTAGAGAGATTGTAGAAAAGGAGTTGGCAACGTGCTAACATTTGAACAAAAACAAGCGATTATTGAATCGTTTGCCCAATTAACAAAAAAAGAAATTTCATTAAAGCGTGTAAACTATCACTTTGAGGAAAGCCTATATGAAAAGAAAATTGTCGTAGAAAAATTACACCCTAACGGTAATGGCTTTGTCTTTGTAGGAGATATGCCAAAATATAGCGAACAAGCAGTTAAAAGTATGGTTAATATTCGTGACTATGATGAGGAGGCACTGCGTGAAATTATTGCAGCAGCTATCGCCTACTTATCAGAAGACACAAATGTTGAGGAAGACTGGGAAAATGTAAGCGGCGATAAAATCAAATTATTATTTGAACAACGCTCATGGGTTGTTTATTATAATGGCAACTTTGAAGAAGCTTTCGGTACGTATGAAGAGGCAAAGGCTTATCTTTATGAGGAAGGCTTTAAAAAACAATAAGGAGGCAGCCTTATGAATGGTAAGAAGATGGCATCACTTATTATTGCACTCGCAATATTAGTAGCCGCAGGCTGTGCGCTTAGCATTTATTTGTTTTTCAAATATTACGAGCCTAAGCCTGTACAAATTAACACAAGTGCTGATACAACGTATTACATCAGCTCAACACCCTCACATTTACTGTGAAGGTGTTTTTTTGTAGGATATGTCGATATAAGGAGTAACTTAACACAAGGATGTGACAGGATGAAAATTATTGCTTCTCACCCGCAAATCGCGACATCACATGTAGCTAAGGCGCTACCTAAACAACCGCTACAGCCTGCTGTAACTAAGGACGAAAAAAACTTTCAGTACTCATCGGCATTGTCGCACTACAGTAATCAATCCTCAAATGCTCTATTAAGTAAAGAACCGCCCACTACAGGTGATGGTTGGACACAAGTAGCAGATAAGGATTTTGGCTATAATCGTACCTATGCATCAGGCGCCACACATTGGCGACCTCATTTACCTATGGCAACAATGACGGATGACCAAGTAGTGGAAATCGCACTCAAACGCACAGAAGAAATTATGGCGCGTATGGAACGCTTAAAAGATAACCCAGCAATTGGCGTGCCAAAGGATCCCATTGCGTTGTTTAACAAAGGGATTGACCCTTATGGACCGGACTATATTTTGCCAGACCTTGTCGGTAAGTCGGAAGGTGAGCTACGCGACTATTTTTTAACTTCATTTTTCCGTCGTCGGGATTCTGAGCAAGCGTCCGTACGCTATTATGACGAAGGTGTTAAGCTCTACGCTGACCGTATGAAAGCTATTGAGGCAGAGCGTCAGGCTAGCATAATGACGCCCCAACAAATCGCGGCACGTGATAAGGGCTATGCTGAAGACATGAAAAAAGCAAGAGCTGAAGATCAACGCATAGCAGCACGTCTAGCTAATCAGTTAGAGGCAGGACAAATGATTTCTGCACAGGATATGATGAAGTTTGCGATGATTGATGCAGGCAAGTTAGCAAAAGCAATGGAAAAATACAATGCTAAAATGATGATAGGTAAGTTAAAGGAACACTTTACTGCCAAAATTTAAAGGTCGAGCCTAGCGCTCGACCTTTTTTCTTCAGAGAATCTTAATAATTATCAACAGCTAACATTAAGATTTACCTCGTATAGTAAGTAATGAAAGCGAGGCGTACATACATGATAGAAGTACAAAATATTGCGCATACCTTTTTAATTGGTAAAAAGGGTGCAGAACAACCTATTCACGTATTAAAAGCAATTAGTTTTACGATTAAGCCAAAGGAAATCGTAGCTATAGTTGGTAAGAGTGGCTCTGGTAAGTCCACATTACTGCAAGTGATGGCAGGTTTTATGAAGGCTGATACAGGTAGCGTAAAAATTAATGGTAAGGAAACAACAGACTTAAATGAGGCAGAGCACGCAGCTTTTCGCTTAACAAACTTTGGTTTTGTTTTTCAAAATTTTCAGCTCATGCCAGGTTTAACTGCGGCTGAAAATATTGAGTTACCCTTAAAACTACAAGGCATACCAGCAAGTGAACGCAAATCACGTGTCGAAGCGCTTATGCAACGTATCGGATTAACAGAGGTTGCAGCGCATTATCCTAATGAGCTATCAGGAGGTCAGCAGCAACGTGTCAGTATCGGGCGCGCGCTGATTACAAACCCGCCAATTATTTTAGCGGATGAGCCGACAGGTAGCTTGGACTCCGAAACCGAACAAGAAATTCTTCAGCTAATTGCAGATTTAAATAAAGAGTTTGGTATTACATTTGTGATTATTACGCATGATGACGAGGTTGCGAGCTTTGCGCATCGCAGATTAAAAATGCATGACGGACAATTAAAGGAGGAAGCCTAATGTTACTGAAAGACCAATTGGACTTTGTGAAACAGCATATTGTAAAAAATAAAATGCGTGTATTTATGACCATTCTTGCGGCAACGATTGGCTGTGCCTTTTTAATTGTGCTTGCCTCTGTTGGTTTTGGGCTTCAACAAACCGTTAAAAATGAAATTTTATCAGACGAAGCGGTGACCCGTATCCAGCTTTATGATGATAGTTTAACAAAAGAGCGAGCAGCATCACTTAAAGACGAAGATAATGTTAAAGCGGTTGTACAAAAAACACAGTTGCCAATGGCTTTAAAATCTGAGCTTGATGACCACGAGGCACATAGTGAAGGTAAGTTTTATGACATGACTGCTTTCCAAAAGGTAAATGGCAAGTTAGCACAAGGTAGTTATCCAAAGGCAGCAGATGAAATTGTCGTTGGCTACCATTATGCACAGCGCTTAATGAATGAGGCAGATCAAGAAGCCTATAACGAAAAAGTAGAAGCGGCGAATAAAAAGCAAGAAAATTATATGGGTGAAGACGAAGGGTTTAAAGGTGCTATTGTTGGGCAAACCGTAGCACTTACTGTCGAAAATGATGAGGAACAACAAGTGGTTAAACCATTTAAAATAGTAGGTGTACTACAAGCGCCAAGCTATGAGTGGATGATTGATAATCAAGTTATATTTAGCGATAAAGCTATTAACTTCTTTGCAGGCTTACAACCTGATCCTTTCCCAAGTGAGTATATTATTCATATGGACTCAATGGAAAACGTTAAGCCTTTACTAACAAAACTGAAAAAAGAAGGCTTAGGTGTATACTCTGTTATTGAGCAGATGGACCAAATCAATGTGTTCTTTGCCGTATTTAAGGCAGGGCTATTATTTGTCGGCACAATTGCCGTATTAATTGCTTCTATTGGTATTTTTAATACGATGACGATGGCAGTAACTGAGCGTACACGCGAAATTGGTGTATTAAAGGCTATTGGCGCAAGCCCTAAATTAATTCAACGTTTATTTTTAATGGAAAGTGCTTTTATTGGCATTGTTGGCACAGTAATTGCGGTAATTATTTCGTATGTGATTAGCGTTACGGTTAACTTTGCACTACCGATTGTATTAGAGATGGCAACGGGTGAAGATATGGGCGAGCGTGAAATGATTTTTTCTGCTATTCCGTGGCAACTTGTCGTTATTGCCTCTGCTATTAGTATTGGTGTGGCAATGATTTCTGGTTGGCGTCCTGCACGCAAAGCTACAAAGATTGATGTCATTCAAGCATTGCGTCAAGAAGTATAAAAAAATCGAGCGGCCGCTTATGGTCGCTCGATTTTTAATTCCTTCGCTAGGAAGGGTTGTGCATGTAGTAGTTGAGTAAAACGCTCGTAACGCTCAAATTGCTCAGCACTTGGCTTTTTACCTGTATAGTAAGCACGGATTAAAATGTTCTTAGGTGTATGTGCCATGTCGATAAATTCCAGTAGCTGTGTTTCGTAGCCAACGAGCGATAAAATTTCGGCCCGAATACTGTCTGTCGCTAAGGCAGCAAAGCGTTCCTTAACAAGTCCATGTTGTAACATTACATCTAACGCAGGTGCTTGCAACTGACGATTAAGTTCGTGCTGACAGCAAGGTACACTTAAAATAACACTGGCACCCCAGCGTACAGCGCGCGCTAGTGCCATATCCGTTGCTACATCACAGGCATGCAAGGTTACGACCATATCAACAGCGGTTTCGTCGTTATAATCATTAATATCACCAACTAAAAATTCAAGGTGCTCATAGTTTAAATCCTCCGCAATTTGCGCGCATTCTTCGATAACTTCCTTTTTTAAATCAAGCCCCGTAACATGAATGTCTAGGCCTTTTTCAATTTTTAAATAGTGGTAGAGTGCAAAAGTTAAATAGGATTTGCCAGAGCCGAAATCTAAAATACGAATCGTACGGTCTTTAGGTAAATAGCTAAGGCTGTCATCAATCATTTCAACGAAGCGATTAATTTGTTTAAACTTATCAAACTTTGCTTGCTTCACTTTACCATCAGCTGTTTGTACGCCAAGACGTACTAAAAAAGGATAGGCGGTGTTTTCCTCAAGTACATACTGCTTTTTGCGGTTATGTGTAAGGCTGGCATTCGTTACTTGTTCCGCATTTTGTTTCCAAAGTACTTTGTTTTTCTTTGAAAGCTGAATGTGCACACTTTCCTCTGTAAAGCGTAATTGTGCCTGACGGAAATCAGCAAAAATGGCTTCTAGTTTTGCGGGGAAGTCAGCTAATAAAATGTTATCATGCTTTAAAATACGTTCGTATTGGTATTCGACTTGAATATGGTAAAGCTCCTTCACCATCACCGGTTTTAATTTGATACGCTTTACTTCATTTGAGCGCATCCTTGGCTGGCTAATCGTCGCGTGGATTAATTGTTCATTTAAGATGCGTTCGTTTAACGCCTCTAGCATTTGTGCAAACTCCATAACATGTTCGCCCCTTTCATAATGGGGTTAATTGTAACATATGTTAAGATGAATTTATATTGAACGTTAAGGGGGCTATACCAATGAAAGAAGTCGATACACTAAAGGAATATGCGGTTTTAGTTGGTGTGCAATTACAAAAAGATACACATTTTGACTACGGCATGCAGGAGCTCGAAAATTTAGCGCACGCGTTAAATGTTGAGGTTGTTGGCACAGTCACACAAAACTTAGAGCGTATTAACCCTGGCTACTATGTAGGTACAGGTAAAATTGAAGAAATCAAAGCGTTTTATGAAGAGCGCGAGGCTAACGTTGTTATTTTTAATGATGAGCTGACGCCTTCACAAATCCGTAATCTTGAACAAGAGTTAGCTTGTAAAGTTATTGACCGCACGATGTTAATTTTAGATATTTTTGCGCGCAGAGCTAATACTAAAGAGGCACAGCTACAAGTACAGCTTGCACAATTACAATATATGTTGCCGCGTTTAATTGGTTTACGTGCTTCGCTTGGACGTCAAGGTGGGGGCACAGGCGGTGGCTTTAAAAACCGTGGTGCTGGTGAAACTAAGTTAGAGCTTGACCGTCGTAAAATTGAAGACCAAATTAGTAAAATAAAAAAAGAGCTTGAGCATGTAAAAGAACAACGTGATACACAGCGTAAGCAACGTGAACGTAATGCATTGCCCGTTGTATCTTTAGTAGGCTACACGAACGCAGGTAAATCGACCGTTATGAACCAACTGCTCGAAAAATCAGGACAGAGTGAACATAAGCAAGTATTTGAAAAAGATATGCTGTTTGCCACACTCGAAACATCCGTGCGTCAAATTGAGCTAGTGGATAAAAAATCTTTCTTATTAACAGATACCGTTGGCTTTGTCAGTAAGTTACCTCACCATTTAGTAAAAGCCTTCCGATCAACACTAGAGGAAGCTAGAAATGCAGATTTATTATTACATGTGGTAGATGTATCACATGAGGAATATCGTTATATGATGGAAGTGACGGACCAAACTTTGCAGGCTGTTGGCGTTGAGGGTATACCAACGATACATGTTTATAATAAATGTGATATTACAGATAAGCCTTACCCTGTTGTGAGTGGTGATCATATTTGGCTTGCAGCTAAAGAAGGTGTCGGCTTAGATGAGTTACTAGCGATTATTAGCCAACATGTCTTTGCTAATTATGTAAAATGCGAGCTACTTGTACCGTATGACCGTGGTGAAGTAGTCGCTTATTTAAATGAAAATGCGGCAATTCAGTCAACAGATTATGAGGAAGATGGCACAAGAATTTTGGTAGAATTAAATGATATGGACGCCAAACGCTTTAGCGAATATATGCAGTGAAATAGCAAAAACGATAATTACCTGTGCGTAATTATCGTTTTTTATATTGTTTGGTATAATAAATCATTATATTTTTAGCGTAAAATAATTGATTTTATTGAATTTATAAGTAATTCAGATTACTTTTAAATTATTGCAAAATATCATTTATTCCGATAAAATTAGATTCTATCAAACATGTAAGATGGATTGGATGTAGGTATTTTTATGTTGAGTAAAGATGAAATCGTCAAAAGTGTGCCGCAAAAAGGCTTTTTAGGGCATCCTAAAGGATTGTCTACACTATTTTTCACTGAGTTTTGGGAGCGCTTCTCGTATTATGGTATGCGCGCAATTTTAATTTTCTTTATGTATTACGAATTAAATGAGGGTGGGCTTGGTTTAGACCGAGGCACAGCGAACTCTATTATGGCGCTGTATGGTTCACTCGTATATATGTCAGGTATTATTGGTGGCTGGATTGCTGACCGTATTTTAGGTACACGTAAGACCATTTTCTATGGTGGTATCTTGATCATGATTGGTCATATTTTATTAGCATTACCCGGCGGTATTGAAATGTTATTTACGTCAATGGCATTTATCATTATTGGTACAGGTTTACTAAAACCAAACGTATCAAGTATTGTTGGTGATATTTATGCAGATGGTGATTACCGTCGTGACGCAGGTTTTTCTATTTTCTACACAGGTATTAACGCAGGTTCGTTTTTAGCACCATTAATTGTTGGTACAATTGGTCAAACATACAGTTTCCATTTAGGATTCGGTATCGCAGCTGTAGGTATGTTCTTTGGTCTTGTTATTTTTAAATTAACAGAGAAAAAATATTTAGGCGTAGCGGGTACGCAAGTTAACAACCCACTTCAACCTGAAGAACGTAAGAAAACAGCAATGATGGCACTAGGTGGTACAGTAGTTATTGCCTTAGCTGCGTATGCATTGCACACGCAAGGTCTACTAACTGTAAATACATTTGGTTTAGTAGTAACAGCACTTGGTATTTTAATCCCTACGATTTTCTTCTTTGTGATGTATCGCAGTGAGAAAACAACAAAGGATGAAAAATCACGCGTGCTTGCTTACATCCCGTTATTTATTTCGGCGGTAATTTTTTGGGCGATTCAGGAACAAGGAGCTACAATTTTAGCGACTTATGCCAATGACCGTACTAACTTAAACTTTTTAGGTATTACATTAAAGTCATCATGGTTCCAATCACTTAACCCATTATTTATTATTACACTCGCGCCAATGTTTGCGATGTTGTGGGTAAAATGGGGCGAGAAGCAACCAACAACTCCGCGTAAGTTTGCGTATGCTTTATTCTTTGCGGGGCTATCATTTATTGTAATGATGATTCCTTCTTCACTATCAGGTGGTACAACTTTAGTAAGTCCACTATGGTTAGTGCTTAGCTTCTTCCTTGTAGTAGTAGGTGAGCTTTTACTATCACCTGTTGGTCTATCAGCAACAACACAGCTTGCGCCTAAAGCCTTTGCTGCACAAACAATGAGCCTTTGGTTCTTAACAAGTGCTGCAGCTCAAGCAATTAACGCACAGCTGGCAAAAGTATATGAAGTAGTATCTGAGTTTTTATACTTTGGTATTATTGGTGGTATTGCAATTGCCTTCGGTGTTATTATCTTAATCATTTCGCCAATCGTGTCAAAAGCGATGCGTGGTGTAAAATAAAGTTTTTGCCTAGTTGGTGCGCCAACTAGGCATTTTTTATGGAAAAAAGGGGAATATGACGTGTAACACTAACAAATTGTATATAATAGTTTTACAATTAACTTGAGGGGATTGATTTAATGATAGAACCATTGACCGAATTGCGACCAAAAATCATGGAGATATTTGAGCACTTGCATGCTAATCCAGAGGTAAGCTTTGAGGAGTACAACACAACAAAGTTTATTGAGCGTACATTAATAGAGGCAGGCTATACGCCACATCGCTTTAAAAATTGTACGGGCTTATATGTGGATGTAGGCAGTGGTGCGCCTTATATTGGCTTACGTGCAGATATGGACGCATTATGGCAAGAGGTGGACGGTGTGTTTAAAGCCAATCATTCTTGTGGTCACGATGGGCATATGACAATGGCGCTTGGCTCGCTATTATTATTAAAACAATTACCACAGTCTTTTAAAGGTACAATTCGTGTGATTTTTCAGCCTGCAGAAGAAAAAGGGCTTGGCGCATTAGCTGTATTAAAAGAGGGCGTTATTGACGATTTAGATTATTTATTTGGTGTGCATGTTAGACCAATCGAAGAATTAAGCGACGGTACGTACTGTGCAGCCCTTTACCACGGAGCCTCTGTTACAATAGAAGGAAACATCGTAGGCGAGGATGCACACGCAGCGCGACCACATTTAGGGCAAAATGCGATTGAGGTAGGCGCGGCAATTATTGAGGACATTCGTTCGACGTATACAAATCCCATGGTGCCAACTTCTGTTAAAATGACACGTTTTCAAGCTGGTGGCTCGGCAGCTAATGTGATTCCAGGGCGCGCAGCATTTACCTTAGATGTACGCGCACAAGAAAACAGCGTAATGAAAGAGCTAAAGGATAATGTGCAACGTGTCATGGACTCTGAAGAACTACTGTACCACGTGAAAATCACGACACATATTGCGTCAGACATTGTAGCAGCTGAGGTAGATGAAGATGCGATGATGTTACTAGAGCAAGCCATTATTGATAGTGTAGGAGAAGCTAATCTACGTCCTCCTGTACACACACCAGGCGGTGAAGATTTTCACCATTATGCGGTACAACGACCTGCATTAAAAACAACAATGCTTGGCTTAGGTTGTGGGCTAGAGCCAGGTTTGCATCACCCCCACATGAAGTTTAATCACACTCGCTTAATTACAGGGGTGGAAATATTAACACGCGTTTTACTATTAGCTATACAAAAAGCACAATAGGAGGGGTAATATGTTACAACAAGTTGAGGTTAAAGAATTAACAACAGCAGAACAATTACAACAGTTACAAGTGCTCGACAAGGAAATTTGGGAGGCTGACGCATTACCTACACACCAAACGCTTGGTGCTATTCGAAATGGTGGTATTTTATTAGGTGCTTACTATCAAGGCGAGCTTGTAGGATTTAGCTACAGCTTTATAGGTTTTAAGGATGGGCAGATGTATGTTAACTCTCACAAACTTGGTGTAAAGCAAGTTTATCGCGAACATGGTATTGGTGAGTTATTAAAGCATCAGCAAAAGCAAATCGCAAAAGACCGTGGCTATGACGAAATTCGTTGGGTATTTGACCCATTAGAGTCAACGAATGCAACACTTGGTTTTGCGAAGCTAGGCGCCATTAGCCAAACGTATGTTAATGATTACTATGGACAGCTTGATGATTACTTTAATAGTGGTTTACCATCTGATCGTATTGTTGCGGAGTGGTGGGTACAACGCTCTCATGCAGACGATGTGATTGAAGAATTAGCAGAAGAAGCAAAACCGGTAGTATCTTGGCAAGTAACAGCAGCAGGCTTACCTGCCTTAGCAAGTTTTGATGCTGAGCAAGCCTACACACAGGATGCTTATACTGTTGCAATACCTCAATATTTCCAAAAACTTAAGGTCGAAAGTCCACAACTTGCGGAGGATTGGCGCTATAAAATGCGTACAATTTTAAGCACATTATTTGCGCAAGGCTATGCCATTGTAGATGTGATTCGTGGAACAGAGCATGTGAATCATTATGTGCTAGTTAAGCGCGCAATACTCGCACTATAAGGAGCGTTTACATTGAAGTTACAAAGTGTTCGCATTCATCATGTTAAAATGCCAATGAAGTTTACCTTCACAACGAGTTTTGGCTCGATGAATGAAAAAGAATTTTTACTTATAGAGGCGACAGACGAGGACGGCACAGTTGGCTACGGCGAATGTGTCGCCTTTGTCGCGCCTTGGTATACCGAAGAAACTGTAAAAACTTGCTGGCATATGTTAGAAGACTTTTTAATCCCTATGCTTATCGGCAAAACCTTGCAACATCCTGATGAAGTTAGCGAGCTGTTTTCGAGTATTCGTATGAATAATATGGCTAAAGCTGCGATTGAAGGTGCGATGTGGGATATTTATTGTCAGCAAACTAAGCAGTCCTTATCTCATGCTCTTGGTGGTACAAGAACAGCCATTGATGTTGGTATTGCTATTGGTTTACAGCCAACAAAAGAAGCTTTACTGACAGCAATAGCGCAAGCCCTAGCAAAAGGT
The DNA here is from genome assembly GCF_000743635.1 of Lysinibacillus sp. BF-4. Lineage (NCBI taxonomy): Bacteria > Bacillati > Bacillota > Bacilli > Caryophanales > Bacillaceae > Lysinibacillus > Lysinibacillus sp. BF-4. Next base: position 44,915 of record NZ_JPUW01000012.1, read on the forward strand.
TATGCACGCATTAAGGTTAAAATTAAGCCAGGTGCTGATGTGGATATAATTCATACCATACGTGAGGTATACCCTGACATCCCATTAATGGCAGATGCTAATGCGGCCTATACATTAGAAGATACAGCCTTATTACAGCAACTTGATCGCTATAACTTATTAATGATTGAGCAGCCACTAGCTTATGATGATATTGTAGAGCATGCTACATTACAGCGTGCGCTTTCAACACCAATTTGCTTAGATGAGAGCATTCACTCTTTAGCAGATGTTAAGCGGGCAATTAGCTTAGGCAGTTGTAAAATTATTAATGTAAAAATTGGGCGCGTAGGTGGGCTAACAGAGGCACGTAACATCCATGATTACTGTGCTATGCATAATGTTGCCATTTGGTGTGGTGGCATGTTAGAGGCGGGGATTGGGCGTGCGCATAATGTAGCACTCACTTCATTACCACAGTTTACTTTACCAGGTGATACCTCTGGCTCCTCCCATTACTGGCAGGAGGATATTATTTCCCCACAAGTGGAGATGATAGATGGTCAAATTAAAGTGCCTCAAACAGTGGGTATTGGCTATGAGCTAAATGATAAAGTCTTACAGAAATATATCGTTTCAACGAGAAATTATACTTAAACGGAAAAGGTTTCTTTATGGAATATCGCGCTTTGTAGCTAATTCTGTTAATAAAGCAGGAAATTCTTTTTTATTTCGCAAAACGTGATAATGATTCTCACTTATTGTTGACCTAAGTGATAAACATGCTATAATTGAAATCGTAAGTAATGATAATCATTTTCACTGACTTGTCATTACATACAAAAATGAATCTACCGGGGATTATAATGAAAATAAGATATCTATTACCTATAACGATTGTATTAGCGGTCATTTCCTTATTTGTTGGCGCCTATAACATTTCGCCAAAGGATTTACTTGATTTTCAATCGGAAGAAGCACAAATCTTTTACATTAGCCGAATCCCACGCTTAATGGCCATTTTATTAGCGGGTGCAGGCATGAGTATTGCTGGATTAATTATGCAGAGCTTAAGCCGCAATAAATTTGTATCACCAACTACGGCTGGTACGCTGGATGCGACGAGACTCGGTATATTAATGTCTATGTTATTTTTTACAAATGCAACCTATTTTCAAAAAATATCGTTTGCCTTTGTTTTTGCCTTAGCGGGCACATTCTTATTTATGCAAATTTTAAATCGTATTAAATTTAAAGATGCCGTCTTTATCCCACTCATTGGTTTAATGTTCGGTAACATTTTATCTTCCATTACGACATTTTTTGCATATCGCGCAGATATTATTCAAAATATCTCTGCATGGCTGATGGGCGACTTTTCATTAATTATGCAAGGGCGCTATGAGCTGCTTTACATTAGTTTACCTGTACTGATTTTGTCGTATGTGTATGCACAGCGCTTTACAGTAGCAGGCATGGGCGAAGACTTCGCGAAAAACTTAGGTTTATCGTATAAGAGCATCGTCAATCTAGGGTTAATCCTAGTAGCATTAGTATCTACAACTGTAGTGCTAACAGTTGGTATGATTCCTTTCTTAGGGCTAATCATCCCAAATATCGTTTCTATTTTTAAAGGTGATAATTTAAGTAAAACAATCCCACATACCGCACTACTTGGTATGTCGTTCTTACTCGCATGTGATATTTTAGGCCGCGTGATTAAGTATCCTTACGAAATACCAATTAATTTAACTGTTGGTGTTATCGGAAGTGCCATCTTCCTAATTATGTTATTTAGGGGGAAAGCATATGCGTAATCGAGACAAAGCAAATAAAATTCGCATGATAGTATTAGTAGCCTTAGCAATAGTATCCATCTTACTGTATATTTTTTATGGCTTAAATGGCAGCTATGATTATGCGCTACCACGACGTGCAATTAAAGTAGTAGCTATGGCATTTACAGGTGTGGCAATTGCGTATTCGACGGTTATATTCCAAACGATTACACATAACCGCATTTTAACGCCAAGTGTTATGGGGCTAGATTCGCTCTACATGCTTATTCAAACTTGTATTTACTTCTTCTTTGGCGGGGTTTCGATGTTCGTCATGAATAAATACTTAAACTTTACAATAGCAGTAGTAGCAATGGTTGTCTTTGCCTTATTATTTTACCGTTTATTATTTAAAGAGGGAAAACGTCCAATCTACTTCTTATTATTAGTAGGTATGATTACAGGTACGTTTTTAGGCAGTATTACAACATTTATGCAGGTAATTATTGATCCTAACGAATATTTAAGCTTACAAAACAAAATGTTTGCGAGCTTTAACAATGTAAATGGTGACCTTGTATGGTTCGCTGGTGCGATTATTGCGGTGACGCTAATCTATGGCTGGCGCTTAATGAACTCATTAGATGTTATGACGCTTGGTCGCGAAAATGCGATTAACCTCGGCGTTCAATATGATAAGCTCGTTAAAACGATGCTTGTACTATCATCAGTATTAATTGCTGTATCCACAGCACTAGTTGGCCCAATTACGTTTTTCGGTTTAATTGTAGCAAACTTATCGTATCAATTTTTTGAAACGTATAAGCATAAAACATTAATCGTTGGCGCAGGGCTAATGAGTATTGTTGCATTAGTAGGTGGACAGTTTGTAGTAGAGCGTTTGTTTACATTTAATACGACGCTTAGCGTAATTATTAACTTTATCGGTGGTATTTACTTTATTTACTTATTATTGAAGGAAAGTAGGTCGGCAAAATGATTCAGGTAAAAGAGCTTACGAAAAAATACGGTAACAAGTCCGTTGTTGAGGACGTTACAGTAGATATTCAACCAGGCATGATTACATCATTCATTGGCCCTAACGGTGCTGGTAAATCTACATTACTCTCAATGGTAAGTAGACTGCTTAACGCAGATACAGGTGAAGTATTACTAGATAAGGCAGATGTACGTCGTTGGAAATCCGACGAGTTTGCTAAACGCGTATCAATTTTAAAACAATCTAACTATATGAACGTTCGTTTAACGATTCGTGAGCTAGTAGCATTTGGTCGTTTCCCTTACTCTAAGGGGCGTTTAAATGATGAGGATAACGTAAAAGTAGACGAAGCTCTTACGTATATGAATTTAGAAGATTTACAGCATAATTTTTTAGACGAATTATCAGGTGGTCAACGACAACGTGCGTTTATCGCAATGGTCATTGCACAAGACACAGAGTACATTTTACTCGACGAACCACTAAACAACTTAGATATGAAACACTCTGTTCAAATTATGAAAATTTTACGTAAGCTTGTTGATGAGCTAGGTAAAACAGTTGTCATCGTATTACATGACATTAACTTTGCATCGGTGTACTCGGATCGCATCGTAGCACTAAAAGATGGTCGTGTTGTAAAAGATGGTCCTACACATGACATCATTAACTCAGAGGCACTAAAGGATATTTACGACATGGATATCCCTGTGCAAGAGCAAAATGGCTGTCGCATCTGTGTATACTTTAATTCTTAACTTAAAAGGAGATCACATTCACAATGAAAAATTGGAAGATTTTAACGCTATTAATGGCGATGATGGTATTAGTACTAGCAGCTTGTGGTAACAAAGAAGAAAAAGCAGAAGAAGATACATCAAAAGAAGCTGACAAACCAGCGGAAGAAACAACAAAAGAAGAAGACGCAGGCGTTTACCCACTAACAATTGCACAACCAGATGGTTTTAACGAAGTAACATTAGACAAAATGCCAGAAAAAGTAGCGGTATTTGATTATGGTTTCCTTGATACATTAGACACATTAGGTGTAGAAGTAGCAGCAGTAGCTAAACAATCATTACCAAGTTATTTAGATAAATTTGCCGATGACAAGTACGAAGACTTAGGCGGCTTAAAAGAGCCAAACTTTGAAGCAATTGCAACAATGAAACCAGACGTAATCTTTATCTCAAGTCGTCAAGGTGATGCTTACGAAGAATTAAGCAAAATCGCACCAACTGTTTACATCGGTTTAGACAACACAGATTACGTTAACTCTTTCAAAGCTAATTCAGAATTAGCAGGTAAAATCTTTGGTAAAGAAGATATCGTAACTGAAAAATTAGCAGAGTTCGATGCAGCAGTAGCAGCATTACAAGAAAAAGCAAAAGCAACAGACAAAAAAGCATTAGTAACATTAGGTTCAGCTGGTGAATTATTTGCTTATGGTCCTGGTGGACGTTTTGGCGTAGTACATGATGTTTACGGTGTACCAGCAGTAGACGAAAACATCAAAGTAGAAGGTCATGGTGACTCAGTATCATTTGAATACATTTTAGATAAAAACCCAGACATCTTATTCGTTATCGACCGTGATGCAGCAATTGGTGAAGAATCAAAAACTGCAGAAGCAATCGAGAATAAAATTGTGAGCAAAACAACAGCAGCACAAAACGAAGACATTTACTACTTAGACCCAACAATCTGGTACTTATCAGGTGGCGGTTTAGTATCTGAATTAGAAAAAGTGAAGTCAATCGACGCAGCATTCTAATTAGCACAATAGGCATTCCACACAAGTGGGATGCCTATTTTTGTGCAAAAAAAACGGGTATACTAAAGTAGAGGAGTTGAGAGAATGAAAAAAACGGCTTATGCCTTAGGTGGCGTAGGGTTACTCGCTTTTATTGCGATATGGTTAAACTTACAAAGCGATGCAATTTTACAATTGGATACCACAGCAGCTCATTGGTTTAAGGGCAATCAGCTACTTGCTGTATTTCATTATATTGGTGAGCCGGCTTTTGTAGTAGTTGTGGTTGCACTATTAATGGCATTTTTATGGTTGCGTAAAAATTACCGCGCCATGTTTTTTGTGCTTATTGCTAACGCGGGTGGTATGGTATTAAATCAAGCATTTAAGTATGCAATACAACGCCCAAGACCAGAGCGTCTTGAGCAATTATCGTCATTTAGTTTTCCATCGGGACATTCGATGGGCGGCATTATTTATTTATTTACTTTAGCGTATATTTTTTCGCATTATACAACATCTCAAAAGCGTGCTTATATCGTGTGGCTAGGTGCAGCTATCTTAACGATATTAATTGGTCTATCACGCATTGCTGAGAGCCGTCATTTTGGCTCTGATGTGCTAGGTGGCTTTAGTTTAGGTTTTGCTTGGTTTATGCTAAGTGTATTTTGGTACGAGTACCGTGAGCGTGTAATTAAACGTCAATAAAAATGAGGCATTGCGAATTTACGCAATGCCTCATTTTTTTAGTTTACACGAATACCGTGTTCATCTGCTTTTGTTAAAATTACACGATGTTTAGGGAAAGCTTCTTGCATTTTTTGTGCAAAGTCTTCCGCACCAACACTAGGTACTATTGAAATCATGGTAGGACCCGCGCCACTTAATGCAGTACCGTAAGCACCGTATTCTTTAGCAGTTTGTTTAATATCAGCAAAGTTAGGGATTAGCGTTGCACGGTAAGGTTCGTGAAATTTATCAAGTTCCATATAGCGTCCTGCACGCTCAAAATCCTTTGCCATTAAAGAGGCCGCTAGCATATTTGCATTGGCACTCGCTGTTACCGCATAACCGCGTAAAAACTTTTCAGGAAGCACAGAACGTGCGTCTGCAGTTTTTAGTTCAACATCTGGGATATAGACGACAAACGCTGCATCAATACCATTAATATGCAATGTATCAGTTGTGTCTTCAGTTTGCATACTAGAAATAGTTAGCCCACCTAAAACAGAAGCTGTAGCATTATCAGGGTGACCTTCGACTGCAGAGGATAAATCGAGTTTATCTTGTGTGCTAAGCTGTAAATCACAGAGCTGATTGGCTAGCTCAATACCTGCTACGATTGCAGCAGCACTACTTCCTAGGCCGCGTGCTAATGGTAACTCACTTGCCATTTCTACACGGCAAGCAGGTAGCGCTACGTTATACTTGTCTGCAGTCATTTTAGCGATTTTATAAACTAGGTGATCCTTTAGTATAAAATCAGAAGGACCATTTTCATCAAGGTGAATAATTTCCCACTCATCTTGTAAACTTACGTCCAGCGTTAAGTACAGTGCTAAGCCAAGCCCGATTGAGTCGAAGCCTGGACCTAGGTTAGCTGTACTGCCTGGCACAGTGATGCGCCATTGACTCATAGTACGCCCTCGATGTAAGTGCGAATTTCAGCTTCATCGTTTTTCAGTGATTTAACCTCAACTGTTGATACGTCCATTGCTGTGTCAGGATCTTTAAGTCCATTACCTGTAAATACAGTAACAACTTGTGCGCCTTTTTCGATTTTACCTGCTTTAACAGATTTAATTACGCCTGCTAATGATGCTGCCGAACCTGGCTCTACGAAGATACCTTCTTTACCAGCAATCATTTTATAAGCTTCGATGATTTCAGCATCTGTTACTGCGTCAATAATACCACCTGACTCGTCACGAGCAGCTTCAGCTAATGACCAGCTCGCTGGGTTACCGATACGGATGGCTGTAGCTACTGTTTCAGGTTGTGCAATTGGTTGACCTGTTACGATAGCAGCAGCGCCCTCAGCCTCAAAGCCGTACATTTTTGGTGTACCACATTGTTTAGCCTCATTATATTCTTTAAAGCCTTTCCAATAAGCTGTAATGTTACCAGCGTTACCAACAGGGATACATAAATAGTCTGGTGCTTTACCAAGTGCATCAACAATTTCAAATGATGCTGTTTTTTGACCTTCAATACGGTAAGGGTTTACTGAGTTAACAAGTGCAACAGGTGATGTTTCACTTACTTGACGTACGATGTTAAGTGCATCGTCAAAGTTGCCATCAATCTCAATAATTTTAGCGCCATACATTGCAGCTTGTGCTAATTTACCAAGCGCTACTTTACCTTTAGGGATAACAACGATTGATTGGATACCAGCGCGTGTAGCATAAGCCGCTGCTGCCGCAGATGTATTACCAGTTGATGCACAGATTACACATTTACTACCGTCTTCAATAGCTTTTGCTACTGCAAAAACCATACCGCGGTCTTTAAATGAACCTGTTGGGTTAGCGCCCTCGATTTTTCCGTATAGTTCGATGCCTAACTCTTTTGATAAATTTACTAAATGAATTAACGGTGTGTTACCTTCATTTAAAGTTAGTGCTGGTGTATTTTCTGTTACAGGTAAATAATTTTTATATTCTTCGATTAAACCTTTCCACATAGCTAACGAGCTCCTTAATGTTCTCTTGTGATGAACAGTTGTTTTTGTATACAGGACATTCTAACGTAAATAGCCCTTATATACAATAGGATACAACAAATTGTCGCAACAATGTGTTAAATTCGCATGACTTTTGTAAGATAACACCATTGTCAGCGGAAAAAAAGAGGCGTATAGTGTAAAACATACTGACAAGACAGGAGAATTAACATGAAAGAACAAACGATTTCAAAACGCAAACTACTAGGGATTGCAGGGTTAGGCTGGATGTTTGATGCAATGGATGTGGGGATATTATCCTTTGTCATTGCAGCGCTTGCAGCTGACTGGGCATTAACACCAACCGAAATGGGTTGGATAGGTAGTGTTAACTCTATTGGTATGGCGGTAGGAGCTATTGTTTTTGGTGTACTAGCAGATAAAGTTGGGCGCAAACATATTTTTATGGCAACGCTGATTTTATTTTCTGTAGCGAGCGGGCTGTCGGCCTTTACTTCAACACTTGCAATCTTTTTACTATTGCGCTTTTTTGTAGGCATGGGGCTAGGGGGAGAGTTACCGGTGGCTTCTACCTTAGTAGCAGAAAGTGTCGATGCTAAAGAGCGAGGCAAAATGGTAGTATTGCTCGAAAGTTTTTGGGCAGCAGGTTGGTTAGTTGCAGCACTAATTTCCTTCTTTATTATACCAACGTATGGATGGCGTATAGCTTTAATTTTAACAGCGTTACCAGCTTTTTATGCGATTTACTTACGCTGGAATTTACCAGACTCCCCGCAGTTTACGGCGAAGGCAAATCCTAATCGTAGTGCATGGCAAAATATTAAAGAGGTTTGGTCAAAAGAGCATGCACGCCAAACTTTTGTGCTTTGGGTAGTATGGTTTGCGGTTGTATTTTCGTATTATGGTATGTTCCTATGGTTGCCAAGTGTAATGATGGGTAAAGGTTTTGATTTAATTTCGAGTTTTAAATATGTGTTAATCATGACACTAGCACAATTACCAGGTTATTTTACTGCAGCTTGGCTAATCGAAAGAGCAGGAAGAAAATTTGTACTTGCTACCTATCTAATAGGCACTGCCATTAGTGCAGTTGTTTTTGGTAATGCAGAAACAGCAACTACATTATTAATTGCAGGTATGTTTTTATCCTTCTTTAATTTAGGTGCATGGGGAGCACTTTATGCGTATACACCTGAGCAATACCCTACAGTAATACGTGGGACTGGTGCAGGCTTAGCAGCAGCTAGCGGGCGTATAGGTGGTATTTTTGGGCCATTACTCGTTGGTTCGATGTTAGCTCGTGGTTATGATATTAGTGTGGTATTTACAATTTTTTGTGGGGCCATTTTACTCGGCGTTGTTGTGCTTGTTATATTAGGTAAGGAAACAAAACAAATTGAATTAACATAACGATAGGCACGCTACAATTTGTGGCGTGCTTTATGTCTAAATTAGTAAATTATCAGAAAAATCATTGTTTTCAGATTGTTAAGGTGGTACGTTAGGGTGAACAAAAAATGTAAATGAAAAGGCGGGACAAGAGTCGTGACACTCAACGAACAAATTAAAGCAAAATATATTCGTTTATCCAAGGGACAAAAGATTGTGGCGCAGTATATCATCAAACAACCTAAAAAAATAACGACGGAAAGTATTGCTCGGATAAGTGAGGAGATTGGTGTTAGTGAGTCGACCATTGTGCGTTTTTGTTATGCAATTGATGTCAACGGCTTTGCAGCTTTACAGGAACGGCTACGACAAGATTTAAAAAATCCACAGGTACAACAAGTTGAGAGTGTTCTTTGGTAGACATTGATTTCAATTACACCTAAATGTGATAAAATAAAACGTGAATGTAGATAATCATTTAGGAGGCAATAAAATGACGAAAGTTTTAGTTTTTGGACACCAAAATCCAGATACAGATTCAATTTCTTCGGCACTAGTACATGCGTATTTAAAACAACAGTTAGGTGTTGATGCTGAGGCAGTACGCTTAGGCGAAGTAAATGGTGAAACACAATTTGCATTAGATAAGTTTGGCTTTGAAGCACCACGCTTAGTAGAACGAGTAGCGGCAGAGACAACACAAGTAATGCTTGTTGACCACAACGAGTTTCAACAATCAGCTGTAGATATTGCAGACGTAACAATTTTAGAAGTAGTGGACCACCACCGTATTGCAAACTTTGTAACGGCTGATCCATTATATATGCGTATTGAGCCAGTAGGCTGTACAGCTACAATTTTAAATAAATTATTTAAAGAAAATAACATCGAAATCCCAGCAAATATTGCAGGACTAATGTTATCAGCTATTATTTCGGATACATTATTATTTAAATCACCAACATGTACAGAGCAAGATGTTAAAGCAGCTAATGAGTTAGCTGTAATTGCTGGTGTAGATGCTGCAGAGTACGGCTTAGCTATGCTGAAAGCTGGCGCTGATTTAAGTAAAAAAACAACTGAAGAGTTACTAACGCTTGATGCTAAAGAGTTTACATTTGGCGAACATAAAGCAATCGTAGCGCAAGTTAATGCAGTTGATGTAAATGATGTATTAGTACGTCAGCCAGAGGTCGAAAAATTAGGTGCTGCATTAATCGAAAAAGAGGGCTTAGGCTTATACTTCTTCGTAGTAACGGATATTTTAAACAATAACTCTGAAGCTATCGTTTTAGGTGCTGCACAGTCACAAGCGGCGCAAGCATTTAATGCAACTCTTACTAACTCACGTATTGTATTACCAGGAGTAGTATCACGTAAAAAGCAAATTGTCCCTGTATTAACAGAAGGATTACAATAAAAATGAGAGCGCTACGCTAGTCGTAGTGCTCTTTTTTAGGCAGA
>NZ_JPUW01000013.1:0-52716 GCF_000743635.1 Lysinibacillus sp. BF-4
CTTTTTGTTGTTTAACCAATGACACCTGTACCAAGTAAAATACCTAATACAAATGATACGACCCATAATGTCCAAACCCCAAGACTAAATTCGTGGAATTGGTGTTTTGCTTTTTCGTCGCCTTTATTATAAACCCAAATTGCCCAAATTAAATGAAATCCCATTAATACAAGAGCTGCGCCACCTGTGATTTGATGTAAACCAATTGTGCCGCCACCATCTTCAGCCGCAATACGATTCATTAGCGTTGTGCCAATTGTATCAAAGACAAGGCCACCCGCGAAGAATAGTAAATGCTTAAATTGAATTGTTCCGCTAAACTTTTCGCCGAACACCCCAATGCTGTACAAAATAAGGGCTACCACCATTGATGAAGAAGCAAAGATTAATAATGTGCTCATGTAAGTTCAACTCCGTTCTTAATTTATAGTTTTACTATAAATTACTAAAATGAACAGAATATGAACTTTACGTTGTAATTACCATTTATTTTAGTGCAGGCTTCATAGTAGGTGGTGTAGCGTCGCTTTCTTTAAACCAACGCTTTTTAGCGATTTGTGCATAGTTTGCGATAAATTGTTGTTGTACGATAAAGGCAAGCGTTACAATAAGTGCCGCTTCGGCTCCAAAAGATGTAGCTGCAATACCAATCGCTAGCGATAGATTACGTAGCACTGTACCGTTAACAAGTGCAATCCCGTCAGCACGGTTAAAGAATTTGGTAGCAACAACTGTACTGAGTGTAAAGTTGATAGCATAAAATAATAGCAATACTACGATGGCAATTGCAATAAGCTCAAGGTTTTGCACAATCATTGAAGCACGCATGCTCATACTTACAAAAACAACATATAACATTGCCCAAATACTAAGAGGGCCAAATTTTGGTTTAATATTTTTTTTGAAGTGCTCAAGTGAGTGTTTGCGTAAAATAGCCTTAAATGTTAAGTGACCAAGTAGCATTGGTAGGAAAACAACAATTAAAATCGTTTGCATCGTTTGCCATACATTAATTTCGATATACTGACCGACCATCATTAGTAAGTACCATGGTGTCACGATTGAGCCGATGAGTAGACCGAAAATCGTTAGTTTAACAGCTACACCCACATTCCCTTTTTGTAGCATTGTCCATGAAATGGTCATCCCACTTGTAGGAAGTAAAGCTGACAGTGCAAGCCCTGCAAACATTAACGGATGATCTTGTAAAAAAATCATGCCAAGGCCATAGGCAATTAACGGGATGATAACAAAGTTAATCACAACAGAATAAACCAATACGCGTGACCCTTGTGTAGAGGCAAGCTGCTTAAAGTTAAAGCCAACCATTGTGGCATAAATCATAATAATCGTACCAACTAATAAGGTAGGTTGTAAAAAAGAAGTATCTACAACATTACCAATAAGAAAGCCTAATACTAAAATGAGTGGCACACTCACTAGCATATATTTTTGTGGAAAGCGATAAATTTTCTGCGCTAAGCTCAATTGAATTTCCTCCTTTAAGTAAAATTGCCGACAAAAGCTGTCGGCAAGATGTTACGCATTTTTCGCCATTTTTCGGCGGTGTTTCCACATTTGATATTGGAAACGAATCCAGCAACCAATACAGAAGCCTGTTAACGCAATGCCTGAAGCGGCAATAACCATACCTGCAAAAATATAGCCTGCAACATTCCAACCTAAATAGAAGAATAATAAAGCAAGCCCTAATGAGATAGTTGCGATCCATTGGTTAAAGATTTGTTGGTCTTTATCTTCTGGGTGATAAGTGTGTAGTGGCTTGCGTAAAAACGGCTTACCTAACATAACGACAGGATTAACTTTAGTGATGACAGTAAACAACCCTAAAATAAAAGGGATAAATAAGATATTAGTATTCACAAAGACACCAAGCAGTGAAGTGACAACGATAAATACTTGGTTAGTTGTTACCAACGGTTTAGGAATACTATTAGGAATTTGTTGTGACAATGAATAAACCTCCAGTTTTTATACCTATAGGGGTATAAGTATTGTTATATAGACTATGAGGGATAACGATAAAAAAGTCAACTATATAAATTTCATTAGGTATAATAGAAAAAAAGAAGGTGGGGATGACTTTGACAACAGCTTTAGAAAATAATGTAGTACGTTTACGTCAAATGGTAAAAGAGGATGCTGAGGCATTATGGGAAATTGGTCAGGATGATCGCATTTGGACATATTTATCAATAACACCGCGTTCATTAGAGGCAATTGAAGTTTATATTAACGAGGCTTTGGCTAATCAAGCGGAATTTCCGATGGTTATTATTGATGCGACAACAAATAAAATTGTAGGCGCAACAAAATTTATGGATATTGACGCAAAAAACAAAACAGCAGAGATTGGTTTTACTTGGCTGACACCTTCAGCATGGGGCACAGCAATTAATCGTAATGCTAAATATTTATTGCTGAGTTATGCTTTTGAGCAATGGGGATTGCGACGTGTAACCATTAAAACAGATGCCGAAAATATTGCATCATGTAAAGCAATTGAAGCGATTGGTGCAACAAAGGAAGGCGTGCTACGTAATCATCGCATCCGCAAAGATGGCAAAAATCGTGATACAGCAATTTACAGTGTAATTGAAGAGGAGTGGCCACAAGTCAAAGTAAAGCTAGGTGAGCGTTGTGCTACAAAAAACGTATAATACAACAATTGGCAAGGTAACAATTGAAGCAACAGCACAAGCAGTAACAGCATTGTACACAGGTAACCCTAAGGAAGATATAACACAAGGAGAAAGTGCGGTTATGCAACAAGCCATTTGTGAGCTAACAGCTTATTTAAACGGTGATCTTCGAACGTTTACAACACCACTTGCACCGCAAGGCACAGATTTTCAACAGCGTGTATGGCAAGCACTACAGGCCATTCCTTATGGGCAGACTAAAAACTATAAGCAAGTAGCTGAGCTAATTGGTAATGCCAACGCTTCACGAGCAGTGGGCAATGCCAATAATAAAAATCCGATTTTAATTATGATTCCATGCCATCGTGTAATTGGTGCTAATGGTAAGTTGGTTGGCTACGGTGCAGGGCTACCATTAAAAGAACAGCTACTCAAGCTAGAAGGATATTTATGAGAGCCCAGTTAGAGCAATTAGCTGAGGAGGAGTACCGTGCTTTTACAGCTAAATTATTGCCAGGTGTTACAGATATTTTAGGCGTGCGTGTGCCAAAGCTACGCGCGTTAGCTAAGGATATCGCAAAGCGGCAGCCAGCGTATTTGCAAGTACAACCAACCTGTTTTGAAGAAACGATGTTGCAGGGTTTTGTGATTGGTTATTTACCTTATGATGAACAGCGCATTGCGGCGTTTGTTCCGTATATTACAAATTGGTCGCTTTGCGATAGCTTTTGTACAAGTTTAAAAAGTACAAAGGCACATCGTGAAGAAATGTGGCGATTTTTACAGCCATATTTTCGTTCTGATCAACCATATGCTATTCGTTTTGCGGTAGTAATGAGCCTAATGTATTTTATTGATGAGCACTATATTGAGCAGTTGTTTAGGCGTTATGACGCGATTACTAATGAGCATTACTATGTGCGAATGGCAGTCGCGTGGGCAGTATCTATGTGCTATGTAAAACAGCCAGTGCTAACTTATAGCTATTTACAGCAACATTCACTTGATGATCAAACGCATCGTATGACCATTCAAAAGATTATTGATTCGACGCGACCTACTAAGCAACAAAAGGCTGAGGTACGTGCGCTACGGAGGAGTAAAGCATGAAACATATTGGTGTCGGCGTAGGCGCTTTTATTTTAAATGAACATAATGAATTATTATTAGTACGCCGCAAAAAAGAGCCAGAGGCAGCGCATTGGAGTTTGCCAGGGGGCAAGGTAGAGCTAATGGAAACAATTGAGGATGCCACAGTACGTGAGATTAAAGAGGAGTTAGGTGTAACGATTACCCTCACAGGTTTGTTATGTGTAACTAATCATATTTTACCGCCAGCTACCCACTTTGTGGCACCCACTTTTATTGCGCGCATTATAAAAGGTACGGTAACAAATAGAGAGCCTCATGCAATTAGTGAAGTAGGCTTCTTTGCATTATCTCAATTACCAACGCCACTGACAGTAACAACACTAAATGCCTTAAAGGAGTTTAAGCATGACTAGAAAACAACAGCGCATTCATTTTGCACAGCAACATCAAACTTTATTACGTTGCCCGCTTTGCTATGAGCAGGTGGAAGTTAATGAAGCAAGCATGGTATGTGCTAATCGCCATACTTTTGATTTTACAAAGCAAGGCTATGTTAATTTAGCCCCGCAACGTACCGAAAATTTATATACCAAGGAATTATTTACTGCGCGTCGCATGATAATTGATAGTGGTTTTTATACACCGCTTCATCAAGAGCTAATTAAACTAGTAGCAGATGCTAAAGTCATTGCAGATTTAGGTTGTGGTGAGGGTACGCATTTACAACAACTATTACCAGAAGGTGCGCTAGGTATTGGTATTGACCTTGCCAAGGAGGGCGTTAAAATGGCAGCTAGCTATGACAACGTGCTATGGCAAGTTGCAGATTTAGCTAATATCCCATTAACAACAAGTAGTGTAGATGCGATTGTTAATATTTTATCTCCATCTAACTATAAGGAGTTTAAGCGTATTTTACGTGCAGACGGGCGCATGATTAAGGTAGTGCCAAGCGAAAATTATTTATACGAGTTACGTGAGGCTTTCTTTCCAGATAAGTCACCTTACTCTAACGCGACTATTGTTGAATTATTTGAGCAACAATTTGCACACACCAAAAAAATCACAGTACGTTATGAGCAACAGCTAACGGCTGAGTTAATGCGTATGTTAGTGGATATGACGCCGCTTACTCAAAACGTAGCGCGTGTGCAAAAGGAGCAATTTATTGCGAATCACTCGCATTGTATTACGCTAGAATTTGACATTCTTATTGGTAATGATTGATTATTTTGATTAGTTTGATAAGATAGTTATCTCTGCTTAGTTAATATTTCCTGCAAATAATAACAATAATTTGATATGGAATAATTAACATATTATCGTTATAATTGTCTAAGAGTAAATACGAATATTGTAGAAATTAGGTGCATTTATGCTACTATAAATGCTTAAAAGGGAAATCGGTGAAATTCCGATACGGTCCCGCCGCTGTAATGTGGAGTAAGGCGCAAAAAGTCACTAGCAATGCTGGGAAGACGCGTACTTATGTTGAAGCTAAGTCAGAAGACCTGCCTATTTTCAGATGCTGTTAACCTACGGGAGATAGGGGGGTATTGAAGTGCGATTATTACGAGTAATAGGGCGTTTCTAACCACCGTGGGTTAGAGGCGCTTTTTTCGTTTTGCAAAGCTAGAGTTAAAAGGAGAGAGAGCATGTTTTTACAACAAACAAAGCGTACGGTATTGTTGGCGCTACTTATGGTAGTGGCAGTAGTAATGGCAGCGTGTGGCGATAAAAAGAATGAAGCAGCCACTGCAGACAAAGATGAGGAACTAAAAAAAATTACTTTCTCATGGTCAGGGGATATTGGGGACTTAAACCCACATACTTATATGCCAAATGAATTTTTCTCACAGGCCATGGTTTATGAATCATTAGTATATTATGGTGAAGGCGGCGAGCTACAACCAGCTTTAGCAGAGTCTTGGGAAGTATCGGAGGATGGCAAGACGTATACCTTCCACCTACGTGAAAATGTAAAGTTTTCGGACGGCTCACCATTTAACGCAGAAGTAGCAAAGAAAAACTTTGATACAATTTTAGCTAACCGTCAACAACATGAGTGGGTAGAGCTTATTCATCAATTTGAGGATACAGAGGTTGTGGATGAGCATACTTTAAAAATGACATTGAAAAATGCGTATTACCCAGCATTACAGGAGTTAACGTATATTCGTCCGTTCCGATTTGTAGCAGAAACAGCTTTCCCTGAAAGTGGCGATACATTTAAAGATGGTTTAGTTGAACCAATTGGTACAGGACCATGGGTATTAAAAGAGCATAAGAAAGACCAGTATGCGACATTTGTACGCAATGATCACTATTGGGGTGAAAAACCAAAGCTAGACGAAGTAACAGTTAAAGTAATGACTGATGGTGAGTCGCGTGTACTAGCATTTGAAAAAGGTGAGCTTGATTTAATTTTTGGTAATGGTGTCATTAGCCAAGATTCTTTCCAATTTTTAAAAGATAGTGGCAAGTACGAAACAAAGCTATCAGAGCCAACCTCAACGCGTATGATTATGATGAACACGCAAAAGGAAGCAACAAAGGATAAGGATGTGCGCCTCGCGCTTAATCATGCCTTTAATAAAGAAGCGGTCATCGAAAATATTTTCTACAATACAGAGAAACAAGCAGATACATTATTCCCTAAAAATATCCCTTATGCGGATGTGGACTTACAGCCGTATACTTACAACTTAGAGCAAGCTAAAACATTATTAGATAAAGCAGGTTGGAAGGAAGTTAAGGGTAAAGAATTCCGCCAAAAAGACGGCAAGGAATTAACGCTAGATTTCCTTATTATGAGCACAGATAATGTACAAAAATCTGTAGCAGAGTATATGCAGGGCGATTACCGTAAGCTAGGTGTAAACGTAAACCTAATTAGCCAAGAGACAAATACATTTTGGGAAAAAGGCTTTGCGGGAGATTATGATATGATTTTCACTTACACATGGGCAGTACCATTTGACCCGCATTCGTATTTAGCGGCAATGACAACGCCATCTGATAATGGCGGACCAGATTATACAGCACAACTGGGGCTTGCGAATAAGGCCGATATTGATGCTAAGATTAAGCAAGTATTAGTAACAATTGATGAGCAAGAGCGTACGAAGCTATATGCTTCGATTTTAACTGATTTACATGATACAGCGATGTATATCCCTGTATCACATATTTCTAATATTGCGGTGTATCATAAAAACTTAACGGGCGTTGAATTTTTACCACAGCAAGAGGAAGTGCCGTTAAATAAAATTGATTTACAATAATCGTAAGGGAGCAGCGCAGCTTATGTGCTGCTCCTTTTTTGAAGGGAGCGTTTTATGTTTACATTAATAGTAAGGCGACTTTTTAGCTTAATACCAGTTTTGCTTGGCATCTCAATTATTACATTTTTATTATTACAGCTCATTCCAGGAGACCCTGTTATGGCTTACTTGCGTGCAGCAGGTATTCCCGCTGCAGACGAAACTGTCACAGCACTTCGCACAGAGTTAGGCTTAGACAAATCTTTACTAGCTCAATACAGTAGCTGGCTACTGCAAGTGATACAACTGGATTTTGGTACGTCTTTTTCGACAAAAGAGCCAGTATTTGATGAAATTATAAATCATATGATACCTACCATTCAGTTGACCGCAATGGCAATGTTATGGGTGCTTTTAATTGCGCTACCTTTAGGCATTTTATCAGCCGTATATAAGGGGAAATGGATTGATCGTTTTAGCCGTATTTTTGCTTTTGCGAGTGTGTCTATGCCAGCCTTTTGGTTAGGCTTTCTGCTAATTTATTTTTTAGCAGTTAAGCTAGATTTATTCCCTGTCTTTGGGCAGGGCTCATTTTTGCATGTGATTTTGCCATCCTTTACCTTAGCATTTGGTTATGTAGGTACTTATATGAGGTTATTGCGCGCAAGCATGCTCGAAAACTTAAATGAACCGTTTGTGTTATATGCGCGAGCGCGAGGTTTAAAGGAACGTGTTATTGTGCTACGCCACGTCGTGAAAATTTCGATTTTGCCTGTGTTAACGGGTCTTGGTATGAGCCTTGGCTATATGCTAGCGGGTGCTGTTATTGTCGAAACTGTTTTTGCATGGCCAGGCATGGGGCATTTATTTGTAGATGGTATTGCGACGCATGATTACCCTTTAATACAAGGGTGTGTACTCGTTATGGGTGTTATTTTTGTAACCTGTAACTTACTTGTGGATAGTATGTATAGCTTTATTGATCCACGAATTCGACAGCAGGGGGGGCGAATGATATGACAGGGTTAACAAAACGACTAGGGCAACATAAGCTAATGATGCTGAGTGGTAGTATTATTGCGGCTATGGTCATTATCGCCATCTTTGCACCTTTTCTAGCACCCAATGATCCTAATCTTGTAGACCTAGCATTAAAGCTACAAGGTCCAAGCACACAGTATCCGCTAGGTACAGACCATTTAGGGCGCTGCATTTTATCACGTCTATTATTTGGTACACAGGCCTCATTAGGTGTGGCAGTAGTAGTAATGGGTTTAACTGTCCTTATTAGTGTGCCATTAGGTATTTACGCGGGTTATAGAGGTGGCTGGTTTGATGCGGTATTTATGCGTATATGTGAAGTACTGCTAGCCTTTCCAAGCTTTTTATTAGCACTAGCGTTAATTGGATTTTTAGGGCCTAGCCTTATCAATTTAATTTTAGCGATGGTCATTGTGCAATGGGTATTTTATGCGCGTGTTATACGTGGGATGGTACTAAGTGCTAAAAAGCGCAACTTTGTATTATCTGCACAAATTAGTGGCACATCTCCGCTCAAGATTATTACGCGTCATATTTTCCCCACGGTTATTACGCAAGTGATTGTATTGATTTTTATGGACATTGGTGGGGTTATTTTAACGATTTCGGGATTGTCTTTTTTGGGACTCGGCATTCAGCCACCTAACCCTGAATGGGGCATGATGATTAATGATAGTAAGCCCTTCTTTCGTAATTACCCTGAGTTGATGCTCTATCCAGGGATTATGATTTTTCTTATTGTGGTAGCCTTTAATCTATTTGGCGAGGCGCTACGTGATGCACTTGATTTAAAAATGGAATAGGAGGCAAAAGCGATGAAACGTCTTGAAGTAAGCCACCTCACTGTAACAACGGGTGATATACCATTGGTTACAGATAGTAGCTTTACATTACGAGAGGGACAAGTGCTTGGGCTTGTTGGTGAGAGTGGCTCAGGTAAAACGATAACCAGCTTAGCGTTGTTAGGTCTATTACCAGAGAAGGTGCAAATGACAGCAGGTAGCATACAGCTAAATGGTCAGGAGATTAGCCATAACAGTAAGGAACAGTGGCGTAAATTACGTGGTGAGGCGATGGCGATTATTATGCAAAATCCTATGACAGCCTTTAACCCTGTACGTACGATTGAAAAGCATTTTATCGAAACACTACGCGCCCATAAAAAACTGACAAAGGCGGAGGCTTATGCGATTGCTCTTCAACATTTAGAAAAAGTTGAGTTGCGTAACCCGATGGAAATTATGAAACAATTCCCCTTTCAATTAAGTGGAGGTATGTTACAGCGCGTTATGATTGCTATTACATTAGCGCTACAACCAAGTGTCATTATTGCGGATGAGCCTACGACAGCATTAGATGCCACTAACCAACTACAAGTATTAAAACAACTAAAATTGTTACAGCAAAAAACAAATGTTGCGATGCTATTAATTTCACATGATTTAGGTGTCATCTCTTATTTGGCGCAAGATGTCATTGTTATGTATAACGGCTATATTGTAGAGCGTGCGCCAAAAGCTGAGCTTTTTACTAATCCACAGCACCCCTACACCAAACTGCTAATTGCTACACGCAAAGTTTTAAGTGATGGTACGGCGGCAAAGTTACCACCACATGATGTGACGCGTCCGCCAAAAACAACTGAGGTCACCTGTCCTTATATTGCTCGCTGTCCACTTGCAGACGCGAGTTGTAAGCAGCAGATTGAGATAGTAGCTATTACCGCACAGCATGAGGTGCGTTGCCAAAAGGTGGAGGTAGTATGACATTATTAGTAGTAGAACATCTACAAAAGAGCTACGCGCTTCGACATAAGGAACGCCTAACAGTAGCTAATGATATTTCGTTTGTACTAGAGGAAGGCAAGTGTCTTGGTTTAGTTGGCGAGAGTGGTTCAGGTAAAAGTACATTAGGCAAAATGATTTTAGCATTAGAACAGCCAGACGCAGGGCAAATTTTATTTGATGGTCAATCACTTCATGGTTTAAGTAATAACGCATTAAAGCAGGCACGCAAGCATATGCAAGTAGTATTTCAAGATAGTTATAGCGCCGTTAATCCACGTATGAATGCTCATGAAATTATTGCAGAGCCGATTCGTAATTTCGAAAAACTAACGAAAGCTGCCGAGCAACAACGTGTTGTAGATTTATTAGAGCTAGTAGGTTTGCGTGCAGAAGATGCTAAAAAATATCCACATCAATTTAGCGGTGGGCAATTACAACGTATTACCATTGCACGTGCGATTGCATTAAAGCCCAAATTAATTATTTTAGACGAGGCTGTCAGTGCACTCGATGTGTTAGTACAAGTGCAGATTTTAAATTTACTAGCGGAGCTAAAAGAGCGTTTTACCATTTCTTATATTTTTATTTCACATGATTTACAGGCGGTAAAATATATTGCAGATACATTAGCTGTAATGTACAGGGGTGAGATTATTGAGTGGTTAGATGATGCCAAACAAATCGAACAACTTAAGCATCCTGTGTCAAAAGCAATTGTAGATGCCATATTGCCAATAGGGTAATGGAAGAAGCTCAGTGAACGCTGAGCTTTTTTATTTTTCACATTTTTTCTCAACTATAAGTTGACAATGATAATCATTATCGGTAAAGTGGTGGTTGTAGTTGATAAAGATTATCAGTTGGGAGAGACGGAAATGAAAAAATACATACTTATGATGACAGCGCTGCTGTGCTTAGTTGTTTTGACAGCTTGCGGTGGAAAGAAAGAAGCAGCACAGAAAGAAGAGGAAGTTGATAAGGAAGAGCCTAAAGCAGAGGTTGTAGAGAAGTTAGAAGTAACAGATGCACTTGGCAATACGATTAGCTTTGATAAGGCTCCCGAAACATTTGCTGTTATGAGCGCGGGTGATATGGATATGCTATTAGCCGTAGATGCTAAAATTGTTGGACGTCCAAACGCACGTGGACCTGTAGATGAAAGTGTGAAAGATGTACAAGAAATTGGTAATCCTCATGAGCCAAACTTTGAACAAATCGCGGCAGTTGGTGCTGATGTATTAATTGCTAGTCCAAGCTTTGAGCGCCATGCAGCTAACATTGAGAAGCAAGGTACAAAGGTAGTTTATACAGAAGCCAATTCAATTCAAGATATTCAAGATACATTAACATTGTTTGGTAAGCTTGCAGGTAATGAAGATAAAGCAACTGAAATTAATGACAAGATAACAGCACAAGTGAAAGCAATCGAAGAAACAGCAGATGCTGGCGTTAAAACAATTTTAGTGTACGGTGCACCAGGTACTTACTTAGCGGCGCTACCTAACTCATTATCAGGTGATTTATTAGCGAAAGCAGGTGGCGAAAATATCGCTTCTGATTTCCCTAAAGAAGAAAAATACCCTAACTATGCTAGCTTAAGCGTAGAAAAAATTATTGAACGTAACCCTCAAGCTGTAATGTTAATTACACATGGTGAGCCAGAGGCAGTACGTGAAGCTTTTGAAAAAGAAATGGCGCAAAATGCGGCATGGAAAAACTTAGACGCTGTAAAAAATGGTAAAGTAACCATTTTACCTTCAGACTTATTTGGCACAAACCCAGGTACACATATCGTTGACGCGCTAGAAGAAATGCAGAAGCAATTAGAGGCGGTTAAGTAACATGACATTAGCTAGGCAAGCAAGGCTTGAGTCAACGACACACCCACTCGCTAAAAAACGAATGATTACACTCGTAACTTTAGTTGTACTGCTTATTGTAGCAACACTTGGTAGCTTAATGATTGGCCCTGTAAAGTTTACATTAGCAGAGGTTTGGCAGGGTATAACCGTTGAGGAGGATACATTAGCACGACGAATTGTTTGGGATTTACGCATTCCACGTGTGTTAATTGGTTTAATGGTTGGTATGTGTTTAGCGGTAGCGGGCTCCATTTTACAAGGCGTCATGCGTAACCCTCTCGCAGACCCAGGTATTATTGGTGTATCATCAGGCGCGGGTCTAGCAGCAGTATTTATTATGATTTTATATCCTATGTATATTTTATTTTTACCTTTAGCCGCCTTTGTAGGTGCATTAATTACAGCGCTTATTATTTATGCCCTGTCATGGAAGGACGGTGCATCACCTGTACGCATTATTTTAGTAGGTGTTGCGATCAACGCTATTATTGGCGCGGTTATGAGTGCGATGATGTTACTTTATAGCGATCGTGTACAGGCAGTACTCCCGTGGTTATCAGGCGGTATTGCGGGCACGGGTTGGCATCAAGTTAATATGGTTGTTTACTATGTGGTTGCTGCATTAATTTTATCGCTATTTTCTATTCGCCATATTCGTTTATTACGTTTAGGTGATGAGGTGGCAAAATTACTCGGACATAATGTAGAGCGTAGTCGTTTTATGTTAATTGTATTAAGTGCTTTACTTGCAGGTATAGCGGTTAGTGTATCCGGATTAATTGGTTTTGTCGGACTTGTTATACCACATATGCTACGTTTAATTATTGGTAATGACTATCGCTATTTATTACCAGCGGCGGCATTGGGTGGCGGTTTACTTGTTGTGGTAGCAGATACAATTGCACGCACAGCATTTGACCCAATTGAGCTACCCGTAGGTATTTTATTATCCTTTATTGGCGGACCATTTTTCTTATACATGATTCAAAAGAGGAGGGACAACGTTGCTGCAAACTAAACAATTATCGTTTCGTCAGCCGACATCATTTACATTACAAGTGGAAGATTTGCATATTAAAAAAGGTGAGATTGTTAGCCTTATCGGACCAAATGGCTCGGGTAAATCAACGCTGCTACGCTTGATTTCACGATTAATTAAGCCTCAACAAGGCAATGTCGTACTTGATGGTCACGATATTTATAGTTTAAAGAGCGTTGATGTCGCAAAGAAGTTAGCGATGCTACCTCAAATGCAAGATCATCAAATGGATGTTACGGTACGTGAGCTAATTGAATTTGGACGTTCACCTCACCGAAAAGGTCGGGGTATGTCACAGGAAGATCATGATATCGTAGCATGGGCTATGGGTGTGACAAAGCTTGAGCATTACGCTAACCGCTTATTGCCTTCACTATCAGGAGGCGAGCGACAGCGTGCTTGGATTGCGATGGCAGTGGCACAGCGACCTGATATTTTACTACTAGATGAACCTACAACTTTTTTAGATATTGCCCATCAGCTTGAAGTTATGGAGCTAGTGCATGAGCTAAATGAAACACTAGGTATGACGATTGTGATGGTGTTGCATGATATTAATCAAGCAGCCCAGTATAGCGATCGTTTAGTGGTATTAAAAAATGGCACTATTCAATATGACGGCATACCACAATGTGTATTATGCCGTGAGATGTTTCAATCCATTTTTGAAATTGATGCAGAGATTTATCAACAAAACGGACGTGCATTTTTTACACCGCAACGTTTAAACAAGGAGGCGTATCCATTATGATGAATGGCAACCCATTAGACAAAGAGCTAGTGCGTGAATTTATATTTGCGGCACATGGCGACTTTGCAAAGGTACAAGTATTATACGAGCAGGAGCCAGCTCTATTACATGCAGTAATGAATTGGGACACAGGTGACTGGGAGAGCGGTTTAGGAGCGGCAGCGCATACGGGGCGTCGAGATATTGCCTCGTTTTTATTAGCACGCGGTGCACGTATGGATATTTTTACAGCGGCAATGCTAGGGAACTTAGCAATTGTGCAAGCCATGATTGAGGCACAACCCGAAGCACTAACAGCGACAGGTGCACATGGCATCCCACTTTTACATCATGCAAAAATGGGTGGCGAGCAGGCACAACCTGTTTTTGATTACTTACAAACTAAAATGACAGAGGAGGCAACAGCATGATTGTTGCAATGAACACAATTCGTATTAAAAAAGGGCACGGCGAAGAAATTATCGAACGCTTTCAAAACCCTAAGGAAATTGGTAAGTTTGAAGGATTTTTAGGTTTAGAGGTCTTAAAGAAATTAAACGGTAAAGACGAAGACCAAATCCGTATTTGTACACGTTGGGTAGATGAGGCTTCATTTAATGTTTGGCTACATAGCCCAGAGTTTAAAGCAAGTCATAGTAAATCAGCAGAGGAACGTGAAAACAGCCCGCTGCTTGGTGCAGACTTTGCTTTACTAGAAGTTGCAATCAGCTCAGATAACAACTAATAACACGAACACGCATAGTTCAGACTAAAAGCACCTAGCTCCCTGGGTGCTTTTAGTGTATATTGAAAGAAATTTCAGAAAAGTGGGTGTTAGTTATGAAGGAAAGTGCAAAACAAGTGCAATTGTATTTACAGCAACAAGGGTTTACAAATGAAGTAATAGAGTTGCCAAGCAGTACCAGAACAGTGAAAGAGGCTGCAGAAGCAATTGGTTGCCATGAGGCACAGATTGCAAAATCAATCGTTTTTGATATTGGTGGTAGCGCACTGTTAGTTGTGGCAAGTGGTCTTAATCGTGTGAGTGAGGAGCGTGTAGCAACTTTTATTAAAGCACCTTTGGCTAAAGCTAATGTGGCATTTGTACGCGAGCATACAGGCTATGCTATTGGAGGTGTGCCGCCTGTAGCGCACAAATACCAACCGCGAATATTACTTGATGAAGATTTATGGAAGTACGAAACAATTTGGGCAGCAGCAGGACACCCGATGGCTGTTTTTCAATTAACACCAGACCAACTTTTACAACTAACACATGGTGAGGTTACAAAAATTAAATAATGTGCTAAAATAAGAACAAACGTTCTTTATAGGGGGCTATACAATGAAATTACCTACTGCACTAAAGCAATACGAGGCGACTTTACAAGCAACACTCCGACCAACAGTAACCATCACACCAACACCTGCAAAAACAGGCACACTAGAAAGCAAATTTGCAGGTAAACCTTATTGGTTAAAATCAGAGCCTTACCCAACAGCTAGTACTGGCGAGGCATTGCATTTATTGGCGCAATTAAATTTGTCAGCTATCCCCGTACCAGCACCATTCCCACAGCAAGGAATCTTGCAATTCTTTGTATTAAATGACGATCTTACTGGCTTAAATTTTGATGATATGTGTGAGCAAAAAGATTTTAGAGTAGTTTACCATGAACATATTGAGCAGGATGAAACAAAATGGTTTACGGCATTTGATACACTTAATTATGGTGAAGAAGAGGATTATTTCCCTATTCAAAAGGAATGTGCACTAGCCTTTCAATTGACCGAAACACCAATATCAACAAGCGATTATCGTTTTGATGAGTTACTTGGCATTGAAGATGTAAAGTATGATGTATATGAAGAGATTATTGATCCATATAACGAAGTAAATGGGGAGCAGGGCGCAAAAATTGGCGGCTACCCTTACTTCACACAGTGGGACCCGCGTGGTGAAGATGGTAATACAAAATACAGCCACAATGATATTTTACTACTGCAAATTGATTCGGATATGGATAACGGTATTTTATGGGGAGATTGCGGCGTGGCTAACTTCTTTATTGCAGAAGAAGATTTACGTGTATGTAACTTTGACCGTGTTTTATATAGCTGGGATTGTAGTTAAAAAAGAGGCGAGCGCGTCTCTTTTTTTGTGTATAATTTTTTTATAAACAGAAAGGAGTACAAACATGGGATTATATTTTACATACGTTGTACTCGGATTATCAATTGCCTTGCCGGTAGGTACAGTAACGATTGAAATGACGAAGCAAGGTTTAAAGAACGGTTTTATGCATGGCTGGGTAGTAGGGCTCGGCGGCATGACGATTGATTTATTGCTAATTGTGGCGCTATATTTTGGGCTAGCTTCAGTGTTAGCGCAACCCATTATTCAAAGCACGATGTGGTTAATTGGTGCTTTGTTTCTATTATATGTAGGTATTGATAGTATTAAGCATGCGAGTGATGATATTACGTTAGCAGGTGAGGCTAAAACGAAGTCTTTAGGTTCTTCCTACCGTAATGGCTTACTTGTAGCAGTGTCCCCAGGTAATTTAGTATTTTGGGTAAGTATTTTTGGCACGGTGCTCGCTAGCTCATTTGATGCGAGTGATAAGACAAGCTTTATTGTTGTAGGAGCGGGTATATTGACTGGTATACTACTACATGATATTGCCTTAATGGCAATTGTAGCGACAACGCGTCGCGCCATGAATAAAACAGCCATTATGTGGGTGTCTGTATTAGCAGGTTTTGTGCTAATTGGTTTTGCTGCATATTTCGGCTATGAATTTGGGAGAACGATATGGAACTAAAAAAAGTAACGACACAACGACAAGATTATGTACCACTATTATTATTAGCAGATGAAGACGAGGCTGTAGTTCATTCGTATTTACATGAAGGTGATTTATTTGAGTTGATTGAAGCGGGTGAGCGTATTGGTGTAGCGCTATGTATTGAGGCTGATGGTGCTATTGAGCTAAAAAATATTGCGATTGATGAGATGCATCAGGGGCGTGGCTATGGCAAATGGTTAGTTACGCAACTTTGTCGTCATTATAGCGAGTATGAGCGTGCTATTGTTGGTACAGCTAACTCAAGCATTGGTAATATTGCCTTCTACCAAAAGCTAGGTTTTACGCTTTATGATGTAAAGTGGCACTATTTTACGAAACATTATGCACAGCCTATTATTGAAGATCACATTCAAGCACAACATATGTTGATGTTTGAGCGCACTTTAATTGAAAATGGCAATTGCTCTTCGTTATAGTATAGACGAAGGGTGATGAAAAATTATGGAATTTACAACAGTCATTAATGAGCGCCGTTCGGCAAAAGATTTTGAGCCTAATGTGCCAATTAGTACAGAGCAACTTGAGGTTATGGTAGAAGAAGCGCAACTTGCGCCAACAGCATTTAATTTACAGCACGCCAAGTATGTTATTGTACGTGACGAAGCAGTCAAACAAGAGTTAAAAGAAGTTAGCCTTATGCAAGAAAAAATTACAAATGCATCTGCTGTAATCATTATTACAGGCGATGCGCAAGCCTATGATAATGTAGCAGAGATTTATGCACATACTTTGACAGGTGACGTGTTAACGATGAAAGAAGAAGTCATTCGTGATTTTTATGTACCAAGAGGTGAGAGTTTTGCGCGTGAGGAAGCCATTCGTAATGGTTCACTTGTAGCTATGCAGTTTATGCTTGTCGCAAAATCATACGGCTGGGACACATGCCCAATGATTGGCTTTGATAAAATTGAGGTACGTCGTATTTTAGACATCCCTGCAAATGAAGAAATCGTCATGATGATTACGTTAGGTAAAGCTGTGCCAATGGACGAGTACCCGCGCGGTTATCGTAAACCAGCACAGGAAGTTATTCGTTATAAATAAATAAAAGGGATTGCGGCTCATCGCAATCCCTTTTGTTATGCAAAGTATTGGTAATAAATCTTTTTAGCTTCAGTAACATCAGCTGTACCGTGTACAAAAACACGTCCATCACGAAAGGCTGTTAGTGTATAGCCTGTCACTTTAAACGTCAGTAAAAATTCGTTGTGATGTGTAATCGTTGCGCCCGTTAACTTGTTAGCTAGCATAGTTAGGTCACGTGTTGTATGGGTTGGTCGTATTTGTACCGTATCACGCCCACATAAAGATGCAAAGCGTGTAGTAGCATCTTGCTGTAAAAATGGATAGCTTGGTGAAGTACCGCAAGTCGGACAATCGTCTTTTTTTAAGCTAGCTACATCCATAGAGGAAAATGTGTTTTGCCAAACATCTAAGGAAAACACCGTGCCTCGCATAGCCTCTCTGTTACTTGTTAAATATTTCAACGCTTCAGCAACCTGCATAGCTGCAGTAATTTGAGAGGCTGAAGCTAAAATGCCAACTGTGTCACAGGTTGGGCCACTCGTAGGTAAGCCACCCATAATACAGTGTAAGCATGGTGTTTGGTTGGGCTCAATAAATAATGATAAACTGCTTGCGCCTACGCATGCGCCGTAAATCCACGGTACTTGGTGTTTGTGTGCCATATCATTAATGATAAAACGTGTATCAAAGTTATCCGTACCATCAAAAATAAGGTCAATTGTCTCCGTAGTTAACAGTTGTTCTAAAAAATGCACAGTAGCTTCTTGGTCATAAGCATAAACCTGTACATCTGCATTAACGGTAAGTAGTCGCTGCTTTGCAGCACTTGCTTTAGGTAGCCGCTTCACTACATCGCGCTCCGTATACAATGTTTGCCGCTGAAGATTAGATAAATCTACAAAATCACGATCAACTATCGAGATTTTACCAATGCCTGCTCGCGCAAGTAAGTCGGCTGTAGGTGCGCCAAGTGCGCCTGCACCAATAATGAGTACATGCTTTGTAGCAAGCGCTGCCTGACCGACCTCGCCGATAGGTGTAAAGCGCTCCTGTCTTGAGTAGCGCGTCATTTACTTAGACCTTCAAGAGGGCTTGAGGCTGTCGCATACGTTTTTTTGGTAATGCGCCCAGCTTCAAAACTTTCACGACCTGCGATTATCGCATGCTTCATAGCAGAAGCCATTTTAACAGGCTGTTTTGCCAAAGCAACTGCAGTATTAAGCAATACGGCATCTGCGCCTAGCTCCATCGCTTGAGCGGCATCCATGGCTGAACCAATACCAGCATCAACAATTACAGGTACCGTAGCTTGCTCAATAATGAAGCGGAGATTAACAGGGTTAATAATACCAAGCCCTGAGCCAATTGGTGAAGCACCCGGCATAATTGCGTGACAGCCTAGCTCTTGTAAACGTTTTGCGAGCAGTACATCGTCTGATGTGTAAGGTAAGACAATAAAACCCTCAGCTAATAACATTTCTGTAGCGCGTAATGTTTCGACAGGGTCAGGTAGTAGTGTTTTGTCACAGCCAATAATTTCAACCTTAATCATATCGCATAAACCAGAGGCCTTAGCTAGACGTGCAATACGCACAGCCTCCTCAGCATTTTTAGCACCTGCCGTATTAGGCAAGAGTTTAAAGTTTTTAACGTCAATTTGTTCTAAAAAATTAGGTTGTGTGGGTTCAAAAATATTCATACGACGTACAGCAAAGGTGAGCACTTCTGTTTCTGAGATGGTGACTGCCTCTTTTTGTGTAGCAAAGTCAGGGAATTTGCCTGTGCCTAAAAATAAACGAGAATTGAATGTATATGGTCCAATAGTAAACATCATTAACCGCCTCCTACAAATTGTACAATTTCGATATAGTCATCTTGTTTAATAGCGGTGTTATCTCGTACCGCTCGGTCTAAAATAATGCGATTTAATTCCACAATCGCAAGTTCTGCATTGAGTTGTAAATGGGTTAACAGTTCACCGATGTTTGTAACTGTTGATGGTACTGTAACCTCATGGCCATTAATCGTCAGTTGCATCCCCTCATCCCTCCTTATATAAAACGATATGGTGAAAATGGTGCGAGGCGTTGCTGAGCATTTACGTCACCGATTAAAGCCTCGCTCACTAGTTTTCCTGTAATTGCGCTCAGTAAAATCCCGTTACGGTAATGTCCTGTGCAACAATAAATATGTGGTGAAATCGCGCCTATTATTGGCAATTCATCTATTGTTTGAGGGCGAACACCGCACCAAGTTTCGATGATTTGAGCGTGCTTAAGGCTAGGCATCATAGCGATTGCGCGCGTTAATAATGATTGAATGCCGCCTGCTGTTACGCCTGCATCAGACTGATGAGGATAGCTTGTTGCACCGATTAGTACCTCATTATTTTTTTTAGGCACAATATAACAGCCGTCTGCTGCAAATATAGTGGTGCGAGGGGCACGTTGTACACGCAACATCATGCATTCGCCCTTAACAGGATACATAGGTAACTGCGGTACTAACTGTTTGCTCCAAGCACCAGCGGCAACAATGAGGTGTTGGTAGTGATAGTGCCCATTGTCTGTCGTTAATGTAGCAGTATTAATTTTACGTACATGCTCGGCAATAATTGTGCCCCCAAGTAGTTGTACTGCCTTTGTTAAAGCCTTTGTGAGCTGACGCGCCTTTACTTGGTGGTCACCAGTAATATGGATGCCTTGCCCTAAGTCGCTCATAAGTGGCTCGACCTCATTTGCTTTACGCCATAGTACAGGCGTTGCCGGTTGGGTAGTTAAAAATTGATATTGTTGAGTTAGGCTAGGCATATCACTAGGTTGCGTGGCTACTTTTAATAGCCCAGATGGGATTAGCTCAACATCAATACCTGTTAAAGCATCAAGCTCTGTAGCGAGTACGCTATGTTGCGCACGACTTTCAATAGCTAAATCAAATAAAGGTGAAGGCTCGCTAAATTCATTTTGCCCGCCAAGCATACCGCCTGCTGCAAGTGAAGCTGTCGTTGGCCCTGTCACATTAAAAATAGTAACGCTAAAGTTTTTCTTTAATAGCTCATAGGCGATGCTTAAGCCAATAACACCGCCCCCAATAATGGTGTAATCCGTTTGCATACCAACTCTCCTCAGTTAAAAAACATTGAAATTGCCGCAAATCCGCTTGCGCCTGTTGAGGGAAGTAAATGCTGGTTGGTTTTGGTTATACCGCCAAGCGCAATTACAGGTAACGTAGTTATTGCACATACCTCACGTAATGCTTGAAGCCCACGTGGTGGCATACCCTGTTTAGAGCTTGAAGGAAAAATATGAGAGAAGTAAATATAATCAAGTGCACGCGTTTCACAGCTAAGTGCTTCTTGTATACTATGCGTGGACTGCCCGCATAAAAAGGGAAAGTCATTGCCATTAATGTTAGCGTCCGCTGCAAAATGACAGCCAAGTAACTGAAAGTGCTCTGCAAGTTGCGGTGCACTATGCACAATTAATTTTTTAGCATCTGCACCTCGTGTTAGTAAAGTTGCAATCCCATTTGCGAGTTGTTGTGTTGTGAGTTGTTTTTCACGTAGTACAACAGCATCAACTTGCGGTAAAACGTTAAGAATTTGCGTGATGCTGGCCTCTGTAAAACCTACCCCTTTAGTAATCGCATGCTGCATATTATCTCCCTTTCTCCACAAAAAAGCCACTTCTCCCAAGGGAAAAGTGGCATGAAAATCCATATCAAAAAAACCGTACCACTTTCCTACGCCAGTATCATCTGGATCAGGTTCCAGGAATCCCAAAGTCACACTTTGATCTCAGCCTTTATAAAAGGCACCTCCAGTGGATTGCTATGCAATTATATTTAATTTACCACACTGCCTATTATTTTGCGAGTTAGAGTTTTTGACATACGTACGAGGGGTATGTTAAATTGGGAGTAGAAGTAAAAAAGGAGGTTGTTAGTATGGAAACAATTACACTTAATGTACAGGGTATGTCTTGTGGTCACTGCGTCAATGCTGTCGAAACAAGCGTTGGTAAAATAGACGGTGTATCTTCAGTAAAAGTAGATTTAGATGCAGCAAAAGTAGAGGTTGCTTTTGATGATGCTAAAACATCACAGCAAGCTATCGCTAATGAGATTGAAGACCAAGGATATGACGTAGTATAAGCGTGCTCTCGTAGCACGTTTTCTTTTTAGCTAAATGAGAGAGGAGTGAGGGATATGACACAAAAAGAAGCAACATTAAAAATTACAGGTATGACTTGTGCCGCTTGTTCGAACCGTATTGAAAAAGGTTTGTCACGACTTGAAGGTGTGGATGAGGCGACGATTAATTTAGCCCTAGAGCAAGGGCAATTAAAATATGACGCAAGTGTAGTGGATGAAGCTACTATTATTAAAAAGGTGCAAGCCTTAGGCTATGACGTAGTAACGGAGCATGCAGAGTTCGATGTTGTTGGCATGACCTGTGCTGCTTGTGCCAATCGTATCGAAAAACGTTTAAACCGTATGGATGGTGTGCAAAGTGCACCTGTAAATTTTGCGCTTGAAACAGTAAGTGTAGCTTATAACCCTGCGGAAGTTTCGATGAGTGATATGGAGCAAGTCATTACAAAGTTAGGCTTTACCTTAAAGCCAAAACAACAAGAGCAGCACACCGATCATCGCCAAGTAGAGATTAAAAAACAAACGCGTAAATTTATACTATCACTGATATTAGCACTTCCACTATTGTGGACGATGGTCGCGCATTTTAGCTTTACACGTTTTATTTGGGTGCCAGATGTATTAATGAACCCATGGGTGCAAATGGCACTCGCAACACCAATTCAATTTATTATTGGTTGGCAGTTTTATGAGGGTGCATATAAAGCATTGCGTAATAAAAGTGCCAATATGGATGTGCTTGTTGCACTTGGTACATCAGCGGCTTATTTTTACAGTGTGTATTTAGCTTTTAGTGGGCAACATGAGGCGCTTTATTTTGAAACAAGTGCAGTATTAATTACATTAATTATTTTGGGTAAATTATTTGAGGCGCGTGCTAAAGGTCGTTCGTCAGAGGCCATCAAAAAGCTGATGGGACTGCAAGCAAAAGAGGCAACGGTTATCCGCGAGGGGCAAGCAATGCGCATTGCCATTAGTGAGGTTGTACTTGGTGATATTGTACAGGTAAAGCCCGGCGAAAAAATCCCTATAGATGGTGAAATTATAAGTGGTGCATCCGCTGTAGATGAGTCAATGCTAACGGGTGAAAGTGTACCTGTGGATAAAAAAGCAGGTGACCATGTTATTGGTGCAACCCTTAATAAAAACGGTGCGCTACAAGTGAAAGCAACAAGTATTGGGCGTAATACAGCACTCGCTCAAATTATTAAAGTGGTTGAAGAAGCGCAAGGCTCTAAAGCACCGATTCAACGTATGGCAGATGTTATCTCAGGTATATTTGTACCAATTGTTGTAGGGCTAGCTGTTATTACCTTCATGGTATGGTACTTTGCAGTGACACCTGGCGATTTTGCAAATTCACTTGAAAAATTTATTGCAGTATTAGTGATTGCTTGCCCATGTGCGCTTGGTTTAGCTACACCAACATCTATCATGGCAGGCTCTGGTCGTGCCGCAGAGTTTGGGATTTTATTTAAAGGTGGCGAGCATTTAGAGGCAACTCAAGCAATTGATACTGTCGTTTTAGATAAAACGGGGACCGTAACAAACGGTAAACCAGTGTTAACAGATGTGGTTGCGCTTGGTGATGAAGTAACACTACTAAGCTATGTTGGTGCTGCCGAGCAATTATCTGAGCACCCGCTAGCGCAAGCTATTATTGAGGGCATCGAAGCAAAAGGTGTGCGTTATAATGAACCAACACAGTTCGAAGCACTTGTTGGTTATGGTGTACGCGCTGTAGTGGATAATAAAGAGGTACTCGTAGGTACACGTCGCCTTATGGACAATCATGCGATTGAGGTACAGGATACAACAGCCATGCAGGCCTTTGAACAACAAGGCAAGACAACAATGATTGTAGCGATTGATGGCGTGTACGCTGGACTTATTGCCGTAGCAGATACAGTTAGGGATACATCTAAAGCAACAATTAAGCGTCTGCACGCAATGGGGCTAGATGTTGTGATGATGACAGGTGATAACGAACATACGGCTAAAGCAATTGCCGAACAGGTTGGCATTACACATGTTATTGCGGAGGTTTTACCAGAAGGTAAGGCGGATGAAGTACGTAAACTCCAAGCGCTTAACAAAAAAGTAGCAATGGTGGGCGATGGTATTAATGATGCACCAGCACTAGCCACAGCCAATATTGGTATGGCTATTGGTACAGGCGCTGATGTGGCTATGGAGGCAGCGGATATTACGCTAATGCGCGGAGATTTAAACGGGATTGCGGATGCTATTGTGATGAGTAAAAAAACAATGGCAAATATTAAGCAAAATTTATTTTGGGCACTTGCTTATAATAGCATTGGTATTCCAATTGCAGCGTCAGGCTTCCTAGCACCATGGGTAGCAGGTGCGGCAATGGCCTTTAGTTCTGTCTCTGTTGTCTTAAACGCACTTCGTCTACAACGTGTAAAATTATAAAGTATAAGGAAATGCGCGAAAGCGTGTTTCCTTATTTTTTTTACGAAAAATTAACGAACGAGCATTGTACTAAAAAGGTGATAGTGCTAGTCTTGAAGAGAATCACAAAAAAATAATAAAAGGTAGGTTCAAATGATGAATAAAAAACTTTTAGCAGCTACAATTGCAAGCTCAGCAATCGTTGCGCCGTACGTTTTATCAACAGACACAGTTCAAGCAGCGGCACTGGATATGACAATCTTCCACACGAATGATACACATGCTCATGTTGAAACAGCAGGACAGCGCGCAGCGTTAGTAAAGCAATTGCGTGCAGCTCACCCCAACAACCTTTTACTTGATGCGGGCGATGTTTTTTCTGGCACACTTTACTTTAACGAATGGAAAGGTAAAGCAGATTTAGAAATCATGAACTACTTAAAATATGATGCGATGACATTTGGTAACCATGAGTTTGACCTTGGACTTTCACCAGAAGGGCACGCAGCACTTGCGACATTTGTCAAAGAAGCTAAGTTCCCATTTGTATCAGCAAACGTGGATTTTTCGAAGGATCCATTATTTAATGGCTTACAACATGATGCTGTAACAGCAGATGCTAAGCCAGGTCAAATTTATAACGGTATGATTAAAGAAGTTAACGGCGAAAAAGTTGGCATTTTTGGTTTAACTACAGAAGAAACAACAGCGATTGCTAGCCCAGAAAAAGTAGCATTTAAAGGCTATATCGAAAGCGCTAAAAAATCAGTTGCAGACTTAGAGGCACAAGGTGTGGATAAAATTATTGCACTAACGCATATTGGTTTTGATGACAGTCTACAATGGGATAATGACCAAGAACTTGCGAAACAAGTAGCAGGTATTGACGTAATTGTTGGTGGTCATACACACACAGAGTTAAAAGAGCCTGTTAAAGTAATAAACGAGCAATCAAACGAACCTGTAATTATTGTGCAAGCTAACCAGTACAATAAATACGTAGGTCAATTAAACATTACGTTTAGTGACAATGGTGTTGTTGAAGACTATAAAGGTCAATTAAATTTAGTTGGTGCTAAGGATGAGGATGGTAATTATTTACTACCATCTGATGCCGAAGCAGACAAAATTTTAGCGAAGTATGCAGAGAAAGTAAATGCTACAATGAACGCTTCTACAGGGGCGGATGCTAAAGTATTTTTAAGCGGTTTACGTGGCTTAGGTGGCGTACGCGCGGGTGAAACAAACCTTGGTAACATTATTACAGATGGCATGCTAGATAAAGCAAAGGCAATTGATAAAGATGTAACGATTGCTTTCCAAAATGGCGGTGGTATTCGTACATCTATTAATAAAGGTGACGTTACATTTGGTGAAGTATTAAATGTGCTACCGTTTGGTAATCCATTAGCTATTATTGAGCTAACAGGTCAAGAGCTTTACGATACATTTGAGCACTCTGTTAAGGAGTACCCTAAAGAGTCAGGCGGCTTCCTTCATGTTGCAGGTATGAAAGTAATCTTTGATCCAAGCAAAGAGCCAGGCAAGCGTATTG
The DNA here is from genome assembly GCF_000743635.1 of Lysinibacillus sp. BF-4. Taxonomy (NCBI): domain Bacteria; kingdom Bacillati; phylum Bacillota; class Bacilli; order Caryophanales; family Bacillaceae; genus Lysinibacillus; species Lysinibacillus sp. BF-4. The sequence goes on from NZ_JPUW01000013.1 coordinate 25,496, forward strand.
TATCGTTAAAAGTGGGCGATCAAGATATTGACCGTACAGCGAGCTATAAAGCAGCAACAAACGTATTTACAGCACGCGGTGGCGATGGTTTTGAAGCGCTAGGTAAAGCATATGAAGAAGGACGTGCAAGTGAGCCAGGCTTTAGTGACTGGGAAAACTTCGCAACACGTTTAGGTGAGATTGGCGATGTGACGCAACAAATCGAAGGACGTATTGTGACAACAACTACGTATAAAGATGTAGATGTTAATCACTGGGCGTACCCATTCATTGCAAACTTACAAACACAAGGCATCCTAAAACCATTACCGAAATTTAATGGTAATAACGGCTTAACACGTGCACAAGTAGCAGAGATGCTAACGCGCGCGTTAAAATTAGAGGCAAAGGGCGATGCACCATTTAAAGATATTGCAGGTGTAGATGCAACAACTAAACAAGCTATTGCAGCAGCATACGAAGCAGGTATTGTTAAAGGGATGGACGGTAAGTTTAATCCAAATAAAAAAATTACCCGCGCACAAATGGCGTTAATGTTTGAACGTGCCTATAAAACAGTAAATGCAACGTATACATCACCAACAGCGACGTTTAAAGATACAACTAAACTAAACGACGAAACACGCAAAGCTATTGGCTTCCTTGAGGACAATGCGATTGCTAATGGCGATGCAGGTAACTACAACCCTGCAAAAAATGTAACACGTAATCAAGCAGCTAAATTATTCTTTAACTTGTTATACACAGTAGAGCAATTTAAACAAAAGAAATAAGCAACAACTACAGCACTCTTTCTGGGTGCTGTTTTTTTAAAACAGAGGTGAAAGCAATGCAATATAATGAACGGCTCGCACAGTTTGCCTCCATCACAGCGCATGAAAATAATCCTGCAACAGCGACAATTAGTTTACCCGCGCAAATTGGTGAGGGCACAGTAGCTACCGTGACCATACGTGAGTCATTAACCGTAGTAGTAACAGACATTCAATTGCTACAAGACCAGTTAGACCAATTTCATGAGGATAGTAAAATGGTAGAGTTTAACTATGTGCTAGCAGGTGACTTAATTTGTAGCGTCAATAATGAACCTTTTCGCATGCAGGGGCCAACACAAGCACTGTCCTATTTTCATCAATCTAATGTGACCTTAAAAACAACGGCAAAGCAACGTGTGCAAAAGGTCGAAATTCGGATGACACCAGAGCGCCTGTTAAGTTATTTTGCTGAGGCAACAGACCGTGAGCAAATTGCCCACTTCTTGCAACATCAGCTTGGCCAAATTACACAGCATCACCTTACGCCTTTTGTTAAGCAACGTGTGTACGAAATTTTGCACTGCTCCTATGAAGGTTCATTTAAGGCGCTGTATATTGAAGCTAAGGTAATGGAGCTACTCGTAGCAACTTTTGCGAAAGCTAAGCGCCAGAGCTTGCCTAATATGCCCGACGCACAAAAATTACAGCAAATTAAGGCGATTATTTTAGCTGAGCTCGACCAGCCCCATACGGTAAAAACGTTAGCAGCACGCGTTGGTCTACCCGAAAATAAAGTAAGGCAAGGCTTTAAGCAATTATTTGATGTCCCTATTATTACTTTTGTGCGCCAACAACGCATGGAGAAAGCAGCATGGTTATTGGAAGTTGAAGGGCTAAGTGTAACAGATACGGCTATTACGCTTGGTTACAGTAACATGAGTAATTTTACCATCGCCTTTCGCAAATATTTTGGCTGTAACCCAAGTGAATATTTAAAAGGGACGTAAAAAAGGAGCTGCACCAATGAGGTGTAGCTCCTTTTTGTTATACTTGCTCGTCAATAAACACATCTTTTGACGCAATGTATGAAGTGATAAATAAAGCCAGCGTGGCAAGTAAAAATGTCCATACAGGAATTGTCCAGCCACCTGTTACATCATGCAAGTAACCAAAAGCAACAGGTCCAATTGCGGCTAATAAATAGCCAGTAGATTGCGCAAAACCAGAAAGGTCTGCCGCAGCGAAGGCTGTTTTAGTACGTAATGTAAATAGCATCATAGTTAAGCCAAATGCTGTACCCCCCGCACATCCTAAGAAAATCATCCATAAAACGGTCAGCGAAGTAAATTCAAGAGCGATACCTAAAAAGCCGATGGTAAACAATACGCTTGCTAAAATAGCTAATGGCTTTTGCGAAGTTAATTTATCCGCAATAATTGGGATGGCAAAAGTTAAAGGTAGCTGAGCGAGCTGCATAATAGATACCATCCACCCTGCCTTATTAGCAGTTAGCCCTTGCGAAATGAAAATTTCAGGTAGCCAAGCAGACGAAGTGTAAAAAATCATCGACTGCAATCCCATTGTAGCCGCTACTGCCCAAGCAATAGGTGACTTCCATAAAGGGATTGTAGGCTTTAATGTAGTTTGTGTTGATTTAGGTGCAGGCTTGTTATGTTTAAGTTGAGGTGACCAAACAAGAGCTGCTAAAATAGCCAATCCTACTGAAAAGCCAAGAGCAGCTTGCCAACCTAAACTAGTACCAGCTGCAATAGGGTGACTAATCCCTGCGCCGAGTCCGCCTGATACGTTCATAGCAACAGAGTAAATCCCCATCATCATCCCCACTTGCATAGGGAACTTTAATTTTAAAAAGCTTGGCATTAATACGTTACCAAAAGAAATCGCAACACCAATTAAAATTGTCCCGATTACTAGTAAACTAGTTGTGCCAAGAGAGCGCATGATAATACCAAGCGCTAGCAATAGCATAGATAAAAATAGTGTTAGTTCAATACCAAAGCGTTTAGATAGCTTTGGTGCAAAAGGTGATACTACCGCAAAGGCAAGTAACGGAATTGTTGTTAAAAACCCTGCCAATACGTTAGAGATTTGTAAGCCATCTTTAATGAAAGCTATAATAGGACCCACTACAGTCAGTGGTGTACGTAGGGTAGAAGCGATGAGTGCAATACCTAGCACTAAAATAATCGTTGCCCCTGTCCATTGTATTTTCTTTGATGTTTCGTTCATGTTATTCCTCCTAGGTAACCTATCATACGCCTCTTTAATTGTGACGACTACCTACGAATGAACAAAAATAACTGCAAATGCAAAAAACGATGAAGTAGCTTGTTACTAGCACTTCATCGTCTGCTTATTATTTTTTAGTTAACTTACGCACAGTAGGTAAAATATCAGTCGCAATTAATTCGATATTACGTTGGATTTTATCAAATGGCACACCGCCAAAATCAAGTTGAGCTAAGAAACGTTGCTGTCCATAAAGCTCAAATTGATAATGAATTTTTTCGATGATTTGAGCAGGGCTACCTACCATAAGTGCATCTTGAACATCGGTAGCAGCTTCGATTTGAGCACGCGGGTACTCGCTACCGCGTAACGCTAACATACCATCGCTAAGGTGTGGGTGATATTCGTTGACAGCGTCTTGCGAGTTAGGTGCTGTATAAAATAAGCTCGTTGTAGCAATAGGCAATGTTTTAGCATCAAAGCCTGCAATCGTTGCCTCAGCACGATAAGCATCAATTGCCTCTGTAAAGTAATCGGCTGGGCCTCCTAAAGTTGTAATGGTCATAGGCACGCCTGCACGTCCTGCTAAAATGGCACTAGCAGGGTGACCACCTACCGCACGCCAAATCGGTAATTGACCATGTAGTGGCTGCGGATGAATTACCGCATCACGTAGCTCAGGACGGAAGTGCCCTTGCCAAGTAACGCGTTGCTCACGGTTAAGCTGTAATAATAAATCAAACTTTTCTTCAAATAATGCATCGTAATCATTTACATCATAACCAAGTAAATGGTAAGCCCCTAAACGAGAGCCTTTACCTGCAATAATTTCGGCACGTCCATTAGAAATTAAATCAATGGTCGCAAAATCCTCGTATACACGTACAGGATCAGCCACACTAATTACAGTTGCTGAGCTAGCAATTTTAATGTTTTTTGTAGCTTGTGCAATTGCACCTAAAATTACAGTGTGCGCTTGTGTAGTAAAGTGTGATTGATGACTTTCGCCAACCGCAAAGACATCAAAGCCCGCCTCATCTGCTAATTCACTTGCTTTAATTAACTCTTGAATACGTTGTTGTTGCGAAATACGTTGATCTGTATGTGGGTTGCGAATATGATCGCCAATTGAATAAATACCAAATTCCATTACATCCACTCCTCAAAAGGTTGTAGTTTAGCTTCAATAATTGCACGCTTAGCTTCTAACTTAGGTGGTAAGTCGAGTTGTTCTCCTAATTGCTCAACACTTTGGTCGCGCAAAAAACCAGGTCCATCTGTAGCTAATTCATAGGTAATGCCATTAGGGTCGTTAACGTACAGGCTATGAAAGTAATAGCGGTCAATGACGCCAGATGTCACAAAGCCTGCTTCAGTTAAGCGCTCCTGCCAAGCTAGTAATGTGTTTGTATCAGTTACGCGGAGTGCTAAATGGTGTACACTGCCTCGCCCAGGGCGCTGAGTAGGCCCATCTTGTTGTACTAGTTTAATCTCACTATAGCGGTCATTACTTGTGCGTAGCAGTGCCTCATTAGGCTTCATGTTTATTACACTATAGCCGAGTAGTTTAGTTAAAAATTGAAGGCTTTTTGTAAAGTCGCGCACTGTAATTTCGATAGTAGCCATACCTAAAATGCGGTGGTCAGCATCCACATCACTCCCGGCCCAAGGTGTGGACGGAGCCTCATTACTATTGTGATTAACGAGCACTAACGCTAAGCCATCAGGGTCTGTAAAATGTAGGGCATCGCGATTAGCGTAAGTTGTAATTTGTGTGTCAGTTTGTAAACGTCCTTGCCAATATACTAGGCTTTCGTAAGAGGGTACAAAGAGTGCAATACGGTTAATTGCATTTGTACCTGCAGTTGTGCGCCCAGCAATCGGCATTTCGAAAAAGGTGAGCTCTGTACCAGGGCTACCTGTAGTATCGCCGTAAAATAAATGGTACATAGAAGGGTCGTCTTGATTGACCGTAACTTTAACCCGACGTAAGCCGAGTACTTTTGTGTAAAATTGATTATTCTGTTGCGCGTTTTTTGTAAGCATTGAAATGTGGTGATGACCAGTTGTTTGCATAATTTGCACCTCTTTATAAAATATCTCGAATTCAAGATAATATTTTTGTGTTAAAAAACCTACAACGTAGAGGCTGTAGGTTTAATGTCTGTAAATAAAAAAAGCCACGATTGCCGTAAGTAGTATAGAAAGTTTTAAACCACCACTCCTCAAAGTGGGTGTTCGCAAAAGTTTTCCTGCCTATCCTCATTCACCACTAGGGGGTGAGGCCCGTCATTCCAACTTCTATATAAAACTCCCTGTTACAGCTTAAAGGTTAAAACTTAATATGTTACGAACAATGTAGCTTTAAATGATATATTACGCTAACTTTTCGCTGTGTGCAAGTGAAATGATTAGCGGTTGAGACGCCATGTTTCGAAGTTAAGTGCTAGCGCAAAGCTTACCCAAGCGATATAAGGAACCATAAGCGCACCAGCGATTGTATCGTGTTGATAAAATTCGTAGGTAGTCATAATAATCGTAGCAAGGAAGAAAACCATCTCAATCAGTGCTGTACCACGTAAATTAAATTTGAAAAATAAAAATGACCAAATATAATTTAATGTTAGTTGTGCAACATACCATTCACTGGCTTCTTTAGTTGCTGGTTTTTGAGCCACTCGGTAATGTGCATAGCCCATCATTGTATAGAGCGTAGGCCATACAATAGGAAAAACTTTACCTGGCGGCGCAAATGATGGTGTTTCTAATTTATCATATTGTAGGCGCGCATTTTTATTAGCTAAATAACCTACTACACTACCGCCAATGACAGGAGCTAAAACGTTAAATAATAGTTTTTTCTTTGACATTTTGTCACACCCTTTCAGTAAAGCTCTACCCCTTTTAGGTTGCAAAATAAACGGCTGTTTGTCAAAGTGCACAAACTATGCATGATATAGGCGAATAAACAGTTAAAGGAGCGGTATATTATGTATCCAAATTGTCCAAAATGTAATTCGTCGTATACATACGAAGATGGTGATTTATTTGTATGCCCAGAGTGCGCAAATGAGTGGCTACAAAATGCAAGTGAAGAAGAGGAAGAAGTAGCAGTTGTACGTGATGCTAACGGTAACGTGCTTCAAGATGGCGATGCTGTCACTGTAATTAAAGATTTAAAAGTAAAGGGAAGCTCAGCACCTCTAAAGCAAGGCACTAAAGTGAAAAGCATTCGTTTAGTGGATGGCGACCATAATATTGATTGTAAAATTGATGGCTTTGGCGCAATGCAGTTAAAATCAGAGTTTGTTAAAAAATTATAAAAAAATGCTCGGTGAAAATTTTCACCGAGCGTTTTTTTATTGTGCTGCTGGATCGAACTTGCGTGAAGCAAGCTCGTTATCAAGCATAAACACAGCATTAGAGTCACCTTGAATGCGCTCTAAGCGTTGGATTAAATTATCGAACGAAGCTTCTTCTTCTACTTGTTCGTCAATGAACCATTTTAGGAAGCCCATTGTAGCGTGTTCACGCTCTTCAAGCGCGATATCCGCAAGATGGTAAATACGACGTGTTACTTCTTTTTCATGTGAAAGCCCTGTTTTAAATGTATCTAATACAGAGTTAAACTCATTACTAGGGTGACCAAAGCCGCTAATAGTAGCGCGGTAGCCCATATCGTTAATAAAGTTATAAAACTTCATAGCATGAAAACGTTCTTCCTCTGCTTGTACTAAATAAAAGTTAGCAAAGCCATCGTAGTTTTCAGCAGTACAGTAAGCAGCCATAGCTAAATACGTATGTGCTGAGTAAAATTCGAAGTTCATTTGGTCATTTAATGCTTTATGCAGTTTATCTGATAACATAAAATCTCCTCCTACAAAGTATTATCGCTACTTATTTCGCCGCAAAATGTAAAAATCCCTTTATTTCACAAGTTGTTTACGTACAGGCTCAAGCATTGTGTAGTTAGGAATGACAAGCACGCCATCTGCACCGCGTACAATTTGCTCTGCGAGTGGTGAGTCAGTCACAATGTGTAAGCGATGCTCCTCAAAGCCCTGTGCTAGCAATGCCTGCTTAACGTCATTTGCACAACTACCGCCACAGTAAATTTCGTTAACATCTGCACGTTTAATTAAATCGTAGTTAGCATCGTTAACCCAGCTACTATCTGTGCCATCGTACTCCGTGTTATTAACACCAATATAAACATTTTTTGTACCAGTTAATGTATCAATCGCAGATAGACTTACATCTAAACCTGCAGTATTTTTCGCTAAGTTTAATAAGATTTCTGTGTTGTTAAGTGTAAAGCGTTCCATGCGTCCGTTTTCAAGCGCAACGGCACGTAACCCTTTTTTTACTTGCTCCTCAGAGAAGCCAAGTTCACGCGCTGCCGCTACAGCCGCAGCAATATTAAAGGCATTGTAGCCCCCTTCAAGTGCGCAGTGGTAATCCATATTATTAATCGTAACTTGACTAGAGCCAACATCTGTCACTGTATATTTTGGTGGCGTTGTAGCATAGTCACAGCTCGCACAATAAAAGTTACCAAGGTTTGCGTAAAGTTGGAAGTCATAACGAAGCTCGCCGCCACAGCGTGGGCAAGTTACATGCTCTTCATTTTTAATGGCATCAAAATTAAATGCATCTTTTGCAAAGCCGTAATAAATGGCTTGCTGTTCACTTGCGATATGCGAAACGTACGGGTCATTGCCGTTTAATACGAGGCGTAGATCATGTGGCGCAAGTACTTCTTTTAATGTGTTAGCTAAATCATGCTCTGTACCGAAGCGGTCAACCTGATCTTTAAATAGGTTGGTAAAAACAAAATAGTCAGGACGAATTTCTTTTAATACGCGTGCAATTGATCCTTCGTCAATTTCGATAACTGCGTAATCAAATTTTTTCGTACCGCGCAAATTTTGAGGTGCAACGAAGGCTGTAGTAATACCTGTAATGAGGTTAGCGCCCTCTTTATTGTTAATAACGCGCTTACCATTGGCTTGTAAAATCGTTGCTAGCAAATTAGATGTTGTAGTTTTACCGTTAGTACCTGTAATGAAAATAACGTGACCTACATTATTTCGTAATTGCTTTAAGATTGCAGGGTTTAATTTACGTGCAAATACACCAGGCGTTGTACTGCCACCCTTACCCGCTAACTTACTTGCTTTTTGAATAGCTTTTGTCATACCAATCGTCAGTGATTTTTTCAACATGAACCCCACCTTATTAAATTTCATACACGGATTATACCACATGCGCTAAGAGTTAAACGTGTTTCAGCCCCCGCAAAATGCTAGTATGATAAGAGTGAAAAGGAGGAAATAAAATGACAAAAGTATTGTTCGTTTGTTTAGGAAACATTTGTCGCTCACCTATGGCTGAAGCCGTATTTCGTCACCAAGTTAAGGAAGCAGGCCTGGCCTCTAAAATCGAAATTGATTCTGCAGGCACGGGTGATTGGCATGTAGGAGAGCGCCCACATAAAGGTACGTTAGCAAAAATGGAGGAGCATGGTATTTCGACAGAAGGTATGCATGCACGTCAAATTACACTGAGAGATGGTAAGCACTACGATTATATTGTGGCAATGGACGACAGCAATATGAACAACATGTTACGTGTCTTTGGCGATACTAAAGCAACAGTGCTACGTATGCTAGACGTAATTGATGACGAGTTAACAGAAGTGCCAGATTCGTACTACACAGGTGACTTTGAGCAAACGTATGACCTTGTGCGTCGAGCAAGCATCGCATTACTCGAAAAAATTAAAAGAGAGCAGGCAATTGTGTGAACATTTTATATGAAGATAACCATTTACTCGTAGTAGAAAAACCGATTAACATCCCGGTACAAGAAGATAGTAGTGGCGATAAAGATTTACTTACATTATTAAAAGAAGATATTAAAATACGTTACAACAAACCAGGTAATGTTTATTTAGGGTTAGTGCACCGTTTAGACAGGCCAGTTGGTGGGGCTATGGTGTTTGCTAAAACATCAAAAGCTGCCTCACGTCTTGCCGAAACTTTGCGTAAGCAAGAAATGGAGCGGGAGTATGTAGCGATTTTGCGTGGTGTGCCAAATAAGCAAGAAGCACAGCTCGTTAACCATTTATGGAAAGATGGGGCTAAAAATAAAGTACATGTTGTACCTGCTAAAGATAAGCGTGGCAAAAAAGCAATTTTAGATTATAAAACAGAGGCCGTTAATGGTAATAGTTCATTAGTGCGCGTGCAATTACAAACAGGGCGCTCGCATCAAATTCGTGTGCAGTTTGCGGCAATTGGTTGTCCGTTATATGGCGACCAAAAATACGGACAGCATGTTAATCGTGTGGGCGAACAAATTGCATTATGGTCAACTAAGTTAGCATTCCCGCATCCTACTACAAAGGAATGGTTGAGTTTTGATTGCCAGCCACCGAGCGAACAACCGTGGAAACAATTTTACTAGTATAATTTAACCGAAAAAGGGACTAAAGTAGTTATAATAATTACTAATGAATGAAAAAACGACATGAAAACGTTTTCTATCCCCTTAAATCATGTGAATATAGTGTGAAGATAAGCTATTTTAGTTGAGTTTGTAAACCGTAGGGAGTATATTCTTAGGTGTAAAGTAGTTGCAACGCTTTGTAGGTATAACTAGTAATTTGTAAGAACGACTCCGGAATCCGACTTGCAAATTAAACACAACTTGGAGGTAACTTTCATGACACAACAGAGTTCATTTTCAATGCCAGCCATCAACCTATTCGGTCAAGGTACAATTAACGAGGCAGGTACGCGTCTTAAAGACGTTGGTGCTAAAAAAACATTACTTGTAACTGACGAAGGTTTATTTAAACTGGGAATTGCGGATACAATCGCAACAATTATTAAAGCGGCAGGCGTAGAGGTAGAAATCTATCCAAAAGCTGAACCAAACCCAACAGATCAAAACGTAGCTGACGGTGTAGACGCTTATAAAGCAGCTAACTGTGACTCATTAGTATCTCTTGGTGGCGGTTCTTCACATGACGCGGCTAAAGGTATTGGTTTAGTTGTTTCTAATGGTGGTAAAATCCACGATTACGAAGGTGTAGACAAATCAAAAAATCCTTTAGTACCATTAATCGCTATTAATACCACTGCGGGTACTGCAAGTGAAATGACAAAGTTCACTATCATTACGGATGTAAAACGCCACGTTAAAATGGCAATTATCGACAAGCACGTTACACCACTAGTATCAATCAACGACCCTGCATTAATGGTTGGTCTTCCACCAGCATTAACAGCAGCAACAGGTCTAGATGCATTAACACACGCAATTGAAGCTTATGTTTCTACAGCGGCAACACCAATGACTGATGCTTGTGCAGAAAAAGTATTTGAGTTAATTCCTGAGTTCTTACCACGCGCATTCGCTAATGGTCATGACATGGAAGCCCGTGAACAAATGGTTTACGCTCAATTCTTAGCAGGTATGGCATTTAACAATGCATCACTTGGCTATGTACATGCTATCGCTCACCAAATGGGTGGTTTCTACAACTTACCACACGGTGTGTGTAATGCGATTTTATTACCACATGTATGCCACTACAACTTAGTAGGTCGCGAAGATCGTTTTGCGAAAATCGCAGCTTACCTAGGTGAATCAGTAGATGGTCTAAGCAAACGTGAAGCAGCTGAAAAAGGTATCGCAGCTATCGAGCGTTTAGCTAAAGATTTAAACATTCCTTCAGGTTTTGAAGAGTTAGGTGCTAAGCATGAAGACATCCAAACATTAGCTGAAAATGCTATGAAGGACGTAACAGCAGCAACTAACCCACGTAAACCACGTTTACAAGAAGTAATGGAAATTATTCGTCAAGCAATGTAATAACAAAAACAAAAATCCTCAGCTAACCCCAGCGAAGCCCCTTCGCTGGGGTTTTTTTGTAGCAAAAAGCCAGCGTCAATGCGCTGGCTTTCGTAATTCGGTAATGACGGCATGTCCATTAGCATAACGCAATGTAGCATCCCATTTATAATCAGTCGTAGTGCTGTAATTATACGTATCTGCATATTTTATCGCGCGACCTACATCAAGTGTAATAGGTAAATCTTGATTTTCATAAGCATTCATACTGTACAAATACATTGTAGCTGGTAAGTATACCTCATCCTTTGGCTTTGTTACTTGTACATGACGTAAAGTTAGCTTTTTATTATGCGAAACAGCAAAAACAGCATATACCTTTTTACGCACACTATTTTGTTGCGTAGTTAATTTACGCAAGCTAGGTTCAAGCTGAACACGCTTTACATGTAGTGGGATATTGATATACGTATCTTCCTTAATATTATCGTAGCTTGTGGCTTCGATAGTGTACGTTGTTCTTGATGATAGTAATTGCCAAAGTGGTAGGGATAAAACGATAGCAAATATAATAGGAAGTAACAGCACAATACTAAATTGTTTTTTTGTTAATTTAGTCAATGAACTCAACCTCCCGACGTGTACGCTCAAACCAATAACCAAAGCCAATTAATAATAACCCTGCTACTACAAAGAATACAGACTTAGGGATAAGGTCAAAGGTATAGTTGGTATACACCGTAATAATTAATACGGCAATAAGTACAATAGCTTGTAAGTGAGCAGTACGTAATAAGCTAAAAGCGAGCACCGCAAAACCTATAGTAAAAATAATGCTAAGTGTTGTGGCAGTTGTTTGATGAAGACTTTGCCATGAAAAATCACTCATTAGCATCGCACCTGTAAAGCTAAGTAGTACAGTACCTAACCAGCGTGTAAGTGTGGCATGCTGCGCTGAGCGAGTGAAAAATAAAGTTAAACCAAAGCCAAATACAACAAGCAATACGCTATAAGCAGGCGCATTAAAATAATCACCAAAAGTTGTTAACCACATAATAGTGAGCACGACAACTGCTACCAGCAGTAATGTATTATTGTGCAATTTACGCATATTAAACCATAATAGTGCTGCAATAAATGGCAATAGGCTACTAATGTAAAATAAGCTAGCATCATAATAATTAACAGTAGCAATAAACACAGCTACAGCAAATAGTAGTGATAAAAAGACATCACGTAAAAAATAAGCTAGCGGAGCAATAATAAGTGCCCATAGTAATGCAGTAGTCGTAAAGTTGACCATATTTGTGTACAAGCCTTCAATAAAATACAGGCTTGCACCTGCAATAAAGACTGCCACATAGTATAAAGCACGAGAGGTGCGCTCAAATTTTGTTTGCAAACTAAAAGCGAGCACATAACTTGTTACAGTAGCACCTATAAGGATTGTAAATTTGGTAATTGCAGCTAAGTACATCCAATTAGTAGATACTGCAATCAACACACCAATGCCAATTAAAATAGCACCAACCGTTAATATAATAGAAAGAATTGATAATGGCGGTTTAACTTGATAGTGCTGTTTGGCTGCTTGGATTTGCTCAGCGGAAATAACATGTTGTTGTTCGAGGTAGGTGAGCTCCTCCATCATGTCATCAAAGTGCTTTTGTGTAATGATTTTCAAGATTATCCCTCCTTTTTTAAAAGTGTATACTTATTTTGGGTATAAAAAAAGCTTTCGCCTTACTAATAAGGTCGAAAACTTACGTGCTTGCTAAAATATCTTTTGTGAGCTGTTGGATATTAATTTGTGTATCCTCTGCAATGGCGTCTTGTAAAATCGTTTCACGGAAATAGGCGATGCTTGCAGGTAAGGGAATGAGTAATAATTTTTTTAAAGCAACTTCATACATACTGACAAACTCAGGGTCACTATTACCACGCTTTAACTCCGCAAATGCTTCGTAAAATTGATCGAGCTTGTCTGCAAATTCTAGCAGGCGTCCCTCAATCGTTGTATCTTTACCTTCCTTCATACGCTCAAAGAAAATTTGTTGAAAGCGCTCAGGGATTTCTTCAATAATAAACTTCTCCATCATTTTATCTTCTACATGTGCAAGCATTTGTTTAAGTTCAGGCTTGCGTGTTTTACGGGGGTTTTAATATCGCCAATGAATACTTCAGCAAAATCATGATTAATGGTCTTTTCGTATAAAGACTTCCAATCAATATGTGCGCCCTCCATCTCCTCTAGCGTCCCAAAAAACATAGCATACTGCGAAACCTTCCAAGAATGTGCTGCGACATTGTGCTCCTCAAACTTAAAGCGTCCTGGGCAGCGAATGATGCGTTCTAAATCATTTAGGCTGGTGAAAAAGTGATGAATGCCCATAACTATAACCTCCTTTTGCTATTAGCATAGCTGATGTTGTGTACTAAATGTGCCCCTTTTGACAAGCTTAACAGCAACATAATACGAGCTTCATACGAAATTAACATTGCCACATGGTATAATGAAAATCGAAAATCGGGAAAGGACCAAAATAAATGGCATATTTGTTTTTACTCTTCGCACACGTCCTTAGCGCTGTGTTATCAATAGGGCCTCTATTTGTATTACTTCCCTTATTAACGAAAATGAAAACCGCGACGGATGAACAAATGCAAGTTTACCTTGTCGCATTTCAAGCAGCGATTACGGTTGTTAAACACGCAGGACATGTAGTAGTACCAACAGGCTTCTTATTAATTTGGTTAGGTGGCTTTTCGTGGTTCACCTCTTGGGCAGTAGCTACACTAGCAGTAATGGTAGGCTCTGTATTTTTCCTTGCGGCGGCATTTAAGCCAACCATTAAAACATTTCAAACCCCTGCATATCATCAACAGCAGTTTGTACAGAAGTTAACACGTGCCGTATGGCTTTATATTGGCTTACTGCTTATTATGCTATGGCTGATGGTAGTAAAACCAACGCTATGGTAACGAAGGAGTTATGATGCAATGAAAAAATACGTAGTAGTTATTATGGCGTTACTATTGCTCGTTGGCTGTACACAAAAGCCAGTTGAGCCGCCAACGAAAGAAGACTATACGAAAGAGTTTATTGGTGACTGGCATGGCACAATGCGCCTGCAAGGTAAGGATGTACCAATTGAGGCATATTTAACGCCAGAAACCGCGGAGATTTCATGGACAACAAAAGAACAGCAAAAAGCGAAATTCTCGCAAATTACTTATGAAGAAAATAGTATCTCAGGCAGTATTATTCGTGATGAGCAAGAGATAGATGTAGAGGCAATGCTTAAGGATAATCGTCTTGAGGGCACATATCGTGTGAGTGAGGAGAGCTATCCATTTACTTTAGTACGTGGTGAGCTTGAGATTGATAGTAAGGAAGAGCCGTTTAACGTTAGTGTTAAAGGTGGTGAGTTAACAACTACTTTATTATCACCACAGCTACCTAGACTACCTGTTTATATTATTATTGGTGGTTCAGGGCCTACTACTAAGGATGGCAATACAGAAGGCATGGGCAAAAATAATAGCTACTTACAATTAGCTGAAGTACTAGCTGAAGATAATATTGCAAGTATCCGTTTTGACAAGCGTGGCGTTGGTGATAACCGTCAGTTAGGTTTAGCTGAGGAACGTATGACCTTTGTTGACTTTATTGATGATGTTGTTGCAATTGTAGAAGCGGCAAAGAAGGATGAACGTTTTAGTGAGGTTAACTTGATTGGCCATAGCGAAGGCTCATTAATCGCTTTCAATGTAGCACAACAACAATCTGTAAATCGCTTAATTTCACTGGCTGGTGCAGGGCGGCCGATTGACGAGGTGTTGCTTGAACAGTTAAAACCACGTCTAGACCCAACCTTAATGCAAGAGGCGCAAACCATTATCGAAAAATTAAAGCAAGGTGAGCGCGTAGATGTAGTCAGTGAGCCATTGCAGATTTTATTCCGTCCTTCTGTTCAACCTTATATGGCTTCATGGATGCGCTTAAATCCACAAGAAACGATCGCAGATTTAAAGATGCCTTTATTAGTAGTAAATGGCACTACAGATTTGCAAGTACCAGTCACAGATGGGGAGTTATTAAAACAAGCTCAACCAGAGGTTAAACTTGCCATAATTGAAGGTATGAATCATGTATTAAAAGAAGCACCTGAAGAGCTAGAAGCCAATCGTAAAACATATACAGATGAGTCATTACCATTACACCCCAAATTAATCGAAGAAATCGAAGCTTTTATTGATTAATTTTAACCTACCGTTAGCTAGCGGTAGGTTATTTTTTTGCTTCAAATAAATGCATTTATACTACAGAAAAAAACGTAAAGAATTATTATCAGAATAGTTTACCAGCAGTAAGTGAAGGGAATATATTTTGTAGAATAGCTTTGTGTAAACTTATATTATTCAAAATATATGCAGAAAAAAAGAAAAATAAATCTTGAAAAAATTCAATTTCTATATTATATTGATATAAATTGTTGAAAAGATTTGAAAATGCTATTAAAAGCATTTTTTATCTAATTCAAACAGTTTTACGTGAAACCGCTTACGCTTATATTGATATACAAACATAGCATATTTATAAATTCACTAAAAAATTTGTCAAAATGAGTTGACAATAACAGTTTGCTTTTGATAGCTTTAAGTTGAATTCGGTTTCAAAGACAGAGGGGGATACTATATGAAAAACAAATCATTCCGTTTACTTTTAATGCTTGCGGCATTAGCAGTATTCGTATTAGCGGCTTGTGGTACTGACAAGAAAGAAGAGCCTGCTAAAGACGGGGATAGCAAAGAGGGAGAAACTGCTAAAACTGAAGATATTAAATTCTTAAGTTTATTAACAGGTGGTACGCAAGGTACTTACTACGCATTAGGTGGTACATTTGCAGATTTAATTACAGAGGGTACGGGGATTAAAACAACAGCTGAGGTTTCACAAGCTTCGGCAGCAAACGTAACTGGTTTAGATACTGACAAAGGTCAAATCGGTTTCTTACAAACAGATATCGCTTACTATGCAACTGAAGGCGAATTTATGTTTGATGGTAAAAAAGTAGATTCAATTTCAGCTCTAGGTGCACTTTACCCAGAGACAGTTCAATTAGTTACAATCGGTAAATCAGGTATTAAAACATACGAGGATTTAAAAGGTAAAAAAGTTTCAGTAGGTGCACCAGGTTCTGGTACGTACGCAAACGCTGAGCAATTACTAGAGATCCACGGTTTAACAATGGATGATATTAAAGCACAAAACTTAGACTTTGGTGAGTCAGTTGATGGCTTACAATCAGGTCAAATTGATGCAGCATTTATTACAGCTGGTACACCAACTGGTGCTGTTGAAGCATTAAACGCTACTGCAGATGTTTACATCGTGCCAGTGGGTGAGGGTAAAGCAGATGAGTTAATCGAAAAATACCCATACTATGCAAAAGATACAGTTAAAGAAGGCACGTATGGTCTTAAAGAAGATATCGAAACAGTATCTGTAATCGCTATGCTTGCAGTTCGTAACGATCTTCCAGAAGACGTTGTTTACAACATGACAAAAGCTATTTACGATAATGCTGAAAAAATCTCTCACGCTAAAGGTGAATTCATCAAAGCAGAGAACGGTTTAACAGGTATCGGTATTCCAGTACACCCAGGTGCACAGAAATACTTTGATGAAGTAAATAAATAAAATACGTGAAGGGGCTCGTTTGCGTCAAGCTTCGAGCTCCTTTTTTATATGTATTTTTTAGCAGAGTTTTGCTAAATAGCTTTTGAGTTGGAGGAAATACGATGCGAAAAATAATTGTACTTCTACTGGCCGTAGTAATCGGTGTAGCGATATTTCTTCCTTTTCAAAAGGTAATCTCGTTTACAGAAACACATGTCGAAAGCCCACGCCTTCATTATGTGGTGATGGATGGTAGCGATGCCTTTTTACTACGTTATACGCACTCCATTCATAAAACAGATGTGCTTGAGTATTACAAAGTAACAAAAGACCTCTCGATGCAAATGCTTGAAATGGTTTATGAAAGCCTCGCTATTGGGTTACCTGGCTATGCAGAGGAAGGGCAGCGCTTAACACGTAAAGATGGCAAGTATCATTTATATTTTGAAGAAAAAACAACATTGCCTGAGTTCGTTATGCATATTGGTGATATTGATATGGATCTTGCCTTAGGTTATGACAATAAAGAATACCAATTAAAAGACAATTTAACGCGAGGCCATGCGTATTTATGTAAAGTGCAACGCGTTTCATTATTCCAATTATGGAAGGGAGCTAAACTAATATGACAAAGGAAAAAAATAACCCGCAGGTTGATGAGTTTGAGCAAATCTCGGCAGAAGAACAGCAAGCCATTTTAGAAAAATATGATATTGAATCGAATACACGCGTACTATCAGGTGTTATGAAGCATGTTATTTTCTTTGGGCTACTAGCCTTCTCATTATTTCAATTGTACACAGCAATTTTTGGACAGTTTCCTGCACAGATTCAGCGTACGATTCACTTAGGCTTTGGTTTAACTTTTATTTTCTTACTGTTCCCTGCACGCAAGGGTGGACGTAAAGACAAAATTGCGATTTATGATTATGTACTAGCTTTACTAGCCGTAGGAGTAGGTGCTTATTGGACGCTAAATTATACCGAACTTGTGCGTAGTTTTGGTTCATTATCAAGCATGGACTTTTATGTTGGCTTGATTGCGATTTTCTTAGTGCTTGAAGCGGCACGCCGCGCAGTAGGTTTACCTATTACAATTATTGCGGGTGTATTTTTACTGTATGCGTACTTCGGTCCATACTTCCCAGATTTCATGGCACACCGTGGTCAAGATTTAGAGAGTATTGTTAACTTAATGTTCTATACAACAGATGGTATTTTAGGTACACCAATTAGTGTATCTGCTACATTCATCTTCGTGTTCTTATTATTTGGTGCCTTCCTTGTTAAAACAGGCGTAGGGCAATACTTTAATGATTTAGCTGTAGCATTAGCAGGTAAGCTTGTAGGTGGTCCTGCTAAAGTAGCTGTATTCTCAAGTGCTTTACAAGGTACAATTTCAGGGAGTTCAGTAGCAAACGTAGTAACATCAGGTTCGTATACTATCCCAATGATGAAAAAACTAGGCTACCGTAAAGAGTTTGCGGGCGCAGTAGAAGCAGCAGCTTCTACAGGTGGTCAATTAATGCCACCAATTATGGGAGCAGCGGCCTTCCTAATGGTAGAATTTATTGGTCGTGGTATTACGTACTGGGATATCGCTAAAGCAGCAGCGATCCCTGCACTATTGTATTTCACAGGTATTTGGATTATGACGCACTTTGAAGCAAAACGTGTTGGATTAGAAGGTTTAACAGATGAGCAAATGCCAAACCGTCGCGAAGTGTTTAAAAAGATTTATTTATTATTACCAATCGTATCAATCGTAGTATTAATGTTAATTGGCGTACCCGTTATGCATGCTGCGCTGTATGGTATTTTAATTTCGATTTTTGTATCATTCTTTGATAAAGAAACACGCATGAAGCCAAAAGACTTTGTTAATGCTTTAGTAGATGGTGCACGTACAGCACTTGGTGTAGTTGCAGCGACAGCAGCAGCTGGTATCATCGTAGGTGTTGTTGTTAAAACAGGTCTAGGCCTAAGCTTAGCAAACAGCCTTGTGGCGCTTGCAGGTGGTAGTATTTTATTAACATTATTCTTTGTAATGATTGCCTCACTTATTTTAGGTATGGGTGCACCAACAACAGCGAACTATGTTATTACATCTACGATTGCAGCACCAGCAATTATTGCACTAATGGCGCCTGATGTACCAAGCGCAGCTGTGCCATTAACCATTTTATTAGCAGCACATTTCTTTGTATTTTACTTTGGTATTATTGCCGATATTACGCCACCTGTGGCGCTTGCAGCCTTTGCTGCATCGGGGATTTCTGGCGGTGACCCAATTAAAACGGGCTTTAACTCCGCGAAGCTTGCAATTGCAGCC
This sequence comes from Lysinibacillus sp. BF-4, assembly GCF_000743635.1. NCBI lineage: Bacteria > Bacillati > Bacillota > Bacilli > Caryophanales > Bacillaceae > Lysinibacillus > Lysinibacillus sp. BF-4. The sequence goes on from NZ_JPUW01000013.1 coordinate 44,376, forward strand.
TTCATCATCCCATATATGATTGTGTTCTCACCAGAGCTGTTAATGATTGATACTACTTGGTACAGTACGTTATGGGTAGTTATTACAGCTATTACAGGTATGTTAGCGATTGGCGCAGGTATTATTGGTTTCTGGTATCGTAAAATGTACTGGTTCGAGCGTATCCCAGCAATTGCTACTGGTCTATTATTAATTATGCCAGAACGTATTACAGACTTTGTTGGTATTGGTATGTTCTTAGTATTAGTAACAATTCAAATTACAACAAAAAATAAAAACGGTGGTACGAAGGCAGAGCGTCAAGAAGCCACTGCATAATAACTAATCTGAGGGTTTTTAAAATCCTCAGATTTTTTTATTGCCAAAATAAAAAGTGTGTGCTATTATTTAACTAATCAGAAAATACTGATAAATGAAAACGAAGGGAACGATGCCATGAGTGTTTTACAATCGTCACTAGAAACTTACTTGGTTGACCAGCACATAGAATTAAGGGAGGAGGAGACAACGCAAGAGCGTCGACATGATACAAACAACTACCCAGAAGGCTTCTTCACAAGTCTTTAATAACGAATAACCGACTTTACGCTAGTAATCAAAGCGAAAAGTCGGTTTTTTGTTATTTTTACGAATAGTGCGAGGTCATGTATAATGAAAATTACAAAAATAAGAGGTGTGAAACGCTTGGATATAAAGCAACGCAACGAAGAGATTTTGAAGTGGTTTAACCACTTCCATACACATGCAGAAATTAGCTGGCAGGAATTTAATACAACAAAAACCTTAGCGTCATTTTTTGAAGCACAAGGCATTACACATTATACATTTGAGGATGTAACAGGTGTTATTGCCGAGATTGGTGAAGGCGAGGAGGTTATTGCGGTACGCGCTGATATTGATGCACTGTGGCAAGAGGTAGATGGGGTGATGCAAGCAAATCATTCATGCGGGCATGATGCTAATATATCAATGGTACTTGGTGCAATGCTTGAGCTACGTGACATGCCGCTACAAAAACGCATTCGTTTTATCTTTCAACCAGCAGAAGAAACAGGCGGCGGTGCATTAGCTATGGTAGAGCGCGGTGTGATGCAGGATGTTACGCATTTATTTGGTGTGCACTTACGTCCACAAGATGAACTACCACTAGGTAAAATTGCGCCTGCAATTTATCATGGTGCAGGTGCATTTTTACAAGGTACAATCAAGGGGGCAGACGCACATGGCGCTCGCCCACATCAAGGGAAAAATGCGATTGATGTATTAGTAGCCATTCATCTGCTAACAAAGACCGTTTATATTAATCCAGCCGAGACGTACTCGGTAAAAGTAACGAAAATGGTAGCAGATGGCGGTAGCGTTAATATTATCCCTGGAGCCGCACAATTTTCATTAGATGTGCGTGCACAAAAAAATGAAGTGCTTGATCAGCTTATCGCTAAGTTAGAGCATGGTTTGCAAAGCATTCAAGCACAGTATGAGATTGATATGTCGTGGGATTGGGATGACATTACGCCAGGTGCAGAGGTAGCTGAAGAAGCATTACAGCTAGCGGCAGCGACAATTACAGAGACCTTTGGTGAAGAAGTATTAGCGCCAGCCATTGTAACGCCGGGTAGTGATGACTTTCATTTTTATACGATTAAATGTCCACATGTAAAAGCAGCGATGATTGCGATTGGTGCTAACTTAACACCAGGCTTACATCACCCACAAATGACATTTGATCACCATGCATTATTTGACGGTGCAACAGCCGTCGCTGCTACATTACGCAAGGCAGCAACGATTAAACAACTAGAGACAGTAAACTAAAGGAGCTATCCCCATGAAAATTGCAAAAATTGATATTCACCTAATTGACTTACCTTTAATCGAGCCATTTATTATTAGCTACGGCACTTATCCATCAATGCCCTCTATCATTGTTAAATTAACGACGGAATGTGGGCTTGTAGGCTGGGGTGAGGCGGTGCCTGATGAGCATGTAACAGGTGAGTCACCCAATTCAACTTACGCGCTACTACAACATCAATTAGCCCCACGTCTAATTGGCGAAAACCCAATGAACTTTGAACGTATTCATACTATTATGGATGCGGCAATGCTAAATGTACCTGCAGCAAAGGCAGCGCTTGATATTGCGTGCTTTGATGTAACCGGTAAAAAATTAGGCGTACCTGTGTACAACCTTATTGGAGGACGCTACCACGAAAAATTTCCGATTACACATGTGCTGAGCATCGGTACACCAGAAAAAATGGCAGATGAAGCGGCTCAAAAAATGAGCGAAGGCTTTACATCATTTAAAATGAAGGTTGGTACAGAAGTAATGAAGGATGTCGCACGCATTCAAGCAGTTCGTGCACGTGTCGGTGAGGATATTGCGATTCGTGTTGATGTTAATCAAGGATGGGTAAATGCAGCAAATACGCTACGCGGTGTCGAAGCATTAAAGTCAGCAAACCTGGATTGGTTAGAGCAACCCGTTAAAGCAAGTGATATTGATGCGATGGTCGAGGTAAAGGCAAAGAGTACAATCCCAATGATGATTGATGAGGGTTTAACCGGTGTGCGTGATATGCGTGAAATCATCGCAAAAAATGCGGCACATAAAGTCAATATTAAGTTAATGAAATGTGGCGGGATTTACCCAGCTTCTAAACTAGCATATATGGCGGAGATGGCAGGTATTGAGTGTCAAATTGGCTCAATGTTAGAGTCGTCGATTGGTTCTGCTGCAGGTTTCCATGTGGCATTTTCTAAAAAAATCATTACAAGTGTTGAGCTAACAGGACCACTGAAGTTTACAAGTGAGATTGGTGACTTGCATTATGATGTGCCGTTTATTCAATTAAATGAAAAACCAGGACTTGGTGTAACAATTGATGAGCAGAAGCTTGCGGCATTAACAGTAGCGCAGGTAACTGTACAATGATTAGCACGGGTACACTAGGTGCAACACGTTATATGGTACGTCGCTTAACGGTAGCTGATATTGCACAAATTGAAGCGGTGCAAAAAGATGTTGTGGCCGCATTAGAAGACAAGGCGATTTTACAACCATTAGACCGTAGTGAACTCGAAAATATATTAGGTGGCAATGGCGTAATGCTGGGTGCTTTTGTTGAAGATATGTTAATTGCCTTTCGCGCCTTACTAGATCCGTTAGATGACGATGAGCATTTAGGTCGAGATGGTGGGCTTGCAGAGCCGCAATTATCAAGCGTCATTTATCAGGAAGTTTCTAATGTACACCCAAGTTACCGTGGCTACGGGTTACAAAAAATATTAGCCTCATTAATTATGAATGAAGTAGATACTAGCCGTTACCAATATGTTTGTGCAACGGTTATGCCATTTAATATTGCTAGCCTTAAAGACAAGTTTGCACAAGGGCTTAAAATTGTAGCACTTAAGCTAAAATATGGCGGCAAGTTGCGTTATGTGTTTATGAAGGATTTAATCGGTGAAAAGATACAGTATACAGTAGCCATTGAGGTTGCAATGAGTGACACAGCAAAGCAACAACAATTAATTTGTGATGGCTATGTAGGTACAAGCATGCGCTTAGCTGATGAATGGGTAGTACGCTACGAAAAATAGTTAAGGGGTGAGCAAGATGGCAAAAATTTTAGTTGTAGGCAGTATTAATATGGATACTGTGTACCATGTACCACATATTGTGCAACCAGGCGAAACATTGCATAGTACAAGTGTAGCAACATACTTTGGTGGTAAGGGAGCTAACCAAGCCGTTACAGCAGGACAGCTTGGCGCAGATGTTTATTTTGTAGGCGCAGTAGGTGAGGATGCAAACGGTGCGTTAGCCATCTCTAATCTAGAGCGCAAAAATGTGAAGACAGTATTTGTCGAACAGCAAGGTATAACAGGACAGGCAATTATTCAAGTTGCACAAGACGGCGAAAATGCTATTATTTTAGTGCCAGGAGCTAATCACAGCATTACACCTGAGCAATTAGATAACGTTTGTGATTGTGTAGAGTCAGCTGATATTTTACTGCTTCAGCTCGAAATCCCAATGCTAACCATTGAAAAGGCAGTTGCGCTTGCGACTAAATCAGGTACACGTATTATTTTAAACCCTGCACCCGCACGTCCATTAACGGATGAGGTGCTACAACGTGTTTCTGTGCTCACACCTAATGAAACAGAGCTAGCCCTATTGACTGGTTTTTCAATTACATCAGAAGAAAGCCTTAAACAAGCTTGTCAGCAATTATTGCACAAAGGTGTAGCAGCAGTTGTTGTAACTCTAGGTAGCAATGGTTCATTTTATATGACAAACGAAACCTCGGGCTATATTAGCGCACAAGCTGTAGAGGTTGTAGATACAACAGGTGCAGGAGATGCTTTTAACGGTGCTTTAGCCGTAGCACTTGGCGATCATAAGCCGCTTCAAGAGGCAATCACATATGCTACGAAAATTGCGGGCTATGCGGTTACACAGCAAGGCGCGCAACCATTGATTAAATAAAAAAGATGCCTAAGTTGGCATCTTTTTTATTTGAGTGGACAATAGCCACAAGCCATAAGTCCAGGCATGTCTTTAGAGAAGCAACATGTTTTACGGACAGGCACATTAACGAGTGCAGAAGGACTTTGACCACCTGTGTATTCTGCCCACCAAGATTTATTCGAAAATAATGCCCATGTTGCAGGGTCTTCCAAAATTTCGATATCCTCCATGGCTTGGTCCGCAAGCCCGGGGTTTTCTAATAAAATATGATAATGCCATAGTAAGTAGCCAAAAAAGTTTTCCCAAATGGTGAGTGGCGAAATAGTAGTTACCTTGCGTAGTTGTTGTACAATTTCGTGCCCTTGTTTATATAAAATACTTTTTATGACACTTATGCGTTCGTCTTCATCTACATAACGCCAATCATTAGGATTTAAAAAAATACTAACGGTGTGCGCACCAAATTCTTCGGTAGCATCAAAACGAATATCCTCTAATTTGCCATCCCACACCTCATCATAAGCAGCTAGCATATAAAATTGCATAGCAAAAAACATACCATAGCGTCGACTAAAGTGAGAAACAGCCGCTGCTTCTGTAGGTGCGCTTGTAATGCCCATTAATAAATTACGGAAGTCTGTTAAATAAAAATCTTGTTTAATATTAGCTAGCGTAAATAATGTACGCTTAGGCTCGGTTGTATACATACTATAACTGTTTAATTGACGCACTTGATCCATCGTTAAAGCGGGCACAAAAAAACCTCCTAAATAAAAGTTTTTGCAAAACTGTTGACAATTTAATTGATAACAATTATCATTATCATTGTAAGAGTTACTCCTCAATTACAAAACGAGTGTAATGAGGCTGGACTTTAGCTACTTTTCTCCAGAAGTTCGCTAGTTCATGAAGTGCTCCCTAACCCCCCTCATATATTAGAGAGTACGTACAGTAAAAACTGTTCTATCAATCATCACGAACGATTGATAGAGCAGTTTTTTTATTGAGCAAAGCCGTATAGTAACTATGCAATAGCATACCACCCATAATAATCCCAATGCCAATTAATGCAAGCGTCGATGGCAGAGCAATTTGGAGTAGTAACATTTCACCGATAATAACAAAAATAATTTCCGTAGATTGCGTAGCTTCTACAGCGGCAAGTTTCCCTTGATGATGTTTAACGCGATTTGTAGCGATAAAAAATAATGTGGTCGCGATTACGCCTGAGCTGAGCGCAACTACTAATGATTGAACTAGCTGCAAGCTTGATGGTAAACCTACTGTAAAGAGTGCGTAGCCAGCCATAATAATCCAAGCGGGTAACGAGGCAACGGTCATGCCAAGTACGCGTTGAAAGGCATCAATATCCTCACTACATACTTGCATCATTTTACGATTACCTAAAGGATACGCAACAGCAGCAATAACTACAGGTACAAAGCTAAGCAGTAACATAGTGCCTGATACTTCATTCATTTGAGGAAGTTGAATAAGTACAATTCCAATCATAATGATGCCAGAAATAACTAAAGAGGCACGTGGAATGCTTTCGCGAAGGACGATGCCGTTGTGTATTGTGGTAAAAAGTGGCGCGAGCAAGATACCAGCAATAATTGTTAGTTGCCATGTGCCTGACACAAGCCAACCTTCACCGTAGCCAGCTGCAAAGGTTAGGGGCGCATAAAATAACACAAAACCTATAAAGCTCCAGCCAAGCCAAACGCGTGGTTGTTGGCGCATCTCCTGACGAAGTGGTCGCAATCCCTTACGCATAGCCACAATAACGATTAAAAAGGGTAGCATAAAAAAATATCGCAAAGAAGCGCTCCATAGCCAACTTCCACCATCTAACTCCATTGCACGATTTAAAATAAAGGTTACAGCAAAAAATAATGCAGAAACAATCCCGATCATAATTTCCATCGCGCCACCCCATTTACCTAATATTCAGAAATTATAACAAAAAAAGCAGAACGAAGTATATACCTCGTTCTACTTAACTTAGCGTGCTTCAAATAATTGAACGATCTCAATAATTACTTGGGTCGCTTTTTCCATTGTTTCGGCAGAGACGTATTCAAACTTGCCGTGCATATTTTCGCCACCCGCAAAAATATTAGGTGTTGGTAGCCCCATATAAGATAGTTGTGAACCATCTGTACCGCCACGAATCGGTAACGTGTTTGGCGTAATGCCAAGCTTATGCATTGCCTCGCTTGCAATATCGACGATTTCTTTTACAGGCGTAATTTTTTCGCCCATATTGTAGTACTGATCTTCTATTTCAATTTGGATGGCTGTTTCGCCGTAAGTAGCTTGCATAGCTTTTACGGTATCTTGCATAAATTTCTTTTTCGCTTCAAATTTTTCACGGTCATGGTCGCGAATAATATAGCTCATCTCAGCGTGCTCAATTTTACCGTTAAAGTCCATTAAATGAATGAAGCCCTCATAGCCTTCTGTTTTTTCAGGCACAGCATCTGCTGGCATTTGGTTTTGGAAAGCAATCGCTGTTGTAATAGCATTGACCATTTTATCTTTAGCAGAGCCTGGGTGTACACTAACGCCAGTTGTAGTAACTGTTGCCCCTGCAGCATTAAAGCTTTCGAATTGTAGCTCACCTAATGGGCCACCGTCCATTGTGTAGGCAAAGTCAGCATTAAAGGCAGCTACGTCAAATTTATGTGGGCCACGACCAATTTCTTCGTCTGGTGTAAAGGCCACGCGTAATGTACCGTGTTTAATTTGTGGGTTTTGCACAAGGTAGGCCATAGCTGTCATAATTTCTGCAATACCTGCTTTATCATCTGCACCTAATAAGGTTGTACCATCTGTTGTAATTAAAGTTTGCCCTACATAATTTTTTAGTTCAGGAAATTCTGAAGGTGACATTACTAAATCTGCATTTAATTGAATGTCGCCACCATCATAATTATTAATACGCTGTGGCTTTACGTTTGTGCCTGTATAATCTGTTGCTGTATCTACATGTGCTAAAAAGCCGAGCGTAGGTACTTCTTTTGTTGTATTGCTTGGCAGTGTGGCAAATAAATAGCCATGCTCGTCGAGTGTAATATCTGTTAAGCCAATTTCCTTTAGCTCATCACGTAATACGTGGAGTAAATCAAATTGCTTTTGTGTGGATGGTGTAGTTGAACTCGCTGCATCTGACTGTGTATCAATTTTGGTATAGCGAATTAAACGTTCGATGACTTGTTCTTTCATGATGAAACTCCTCCTTTGTATGTCGAGTTAATTGTATCACTTTTTGTAATGGCAGAATATTGTGAAACGCTTAGCGCAAATAAAAGTTGTGCTCCGTAATAAGTTAGCATCACGCCACTATGAGCAATAGTGAGCGGTGTAATGAAGCGGTCAATTGCTAAAATAGAGTCTGATAAAATAAATAAAAATGCGGCACTAATCGCAAGTGGTGAGCCTGTGCGAAAAGAGGTAATACCCATCGACGCAATGACAGTAATATAAGCAATCACAGCGAGCGCTAAAACGGTATCGCCTGTGGCGAGTACTGTACCTGCAATCCACCATATCATGAGCCCTGCATAAAGCGTTACAGCAAGTTTAATAGCTAATGGTGCACGTTGTTGCTTAGTGCGCATAAAAGCTACAATATAAAAAATATGACCCGTTAAAAAGAAGCTTAGCCCCACAATAAACCACTGCAAAGTGTAATCACCAATCATACAAAAAGTTAGACCAACAATGAGCCATTGATGATAGGGTGTGCGAGTTAGTGGTAGTCGAAGTGTATACGCAATAATTAGTAGCATCGGCAGTATTTTAACAGCTTTCCGAAAGAAGTCTCCCACCTCAAGGAACGTAAAGGGTATATCCCTG
>NZ_JPUW01000014.1:0-51200 GCF_000743635.1 Lysinibacillus sp. BF-4
TCCCAGCCTCTATAACTATTATACTTCTTCTAATACACGTAAAACCTGACCTTCGTTGTAAGGATAGCCTGCTTTCGTTAGTTTAACTGCGACTAAATCACCAACCATATCTTCAGTACCCGCAAATACTACTTTTAAGTAGTTATCCGTATACCCTACATATAAGTCTTGGCCTTCGCCGTCTTTAAACTTCTCCTCAGGAATAACCTCAACAACTTCGCCTTCAAAACGGCTCGCATATTCCTTCGCTAACTGGTCATTTAACGCTATTAAGCGATGTACACGTTCATTTTTAATTTCCTCATCAATTTGGTCTGGCATACGCGCTGCTGGCGTACCCGTACGTTTTGAATAAGGGAAAACATGAAGCTCTGAAAACTTATGGTCGCGGATAAAGTTATACGTTTCCATAAATTCTTCTTCTGTTTCACCTGGGAAACCTACAATAACATCAGATGTTACCGCTAAATTTGGTAATGCCTCTGTTAAGCGTGTAATGCGATCAGAGAAGAAATCCATCGTGTATTTACGACGCATACGTTTTAATACCGTATCTGAACCCGATTGAATCGGAATGTGTAAATGATTAACAACAATTTTTGATTCACGTAGCACATCAATCACTTCATCTGATAACTGTGAAGCTTCAATAGAAGAAATACGCAGACGTTTAAGCCCCTTCACATTTGCTTCTAAGTCACGTAATAATTGCGCAAGGTTATAGTCTTTTAAATCTTCACCATAACCACCTGTGTGAATACCTGTTAATACGATTTCAAGATAGCCTGCATCAACTAATTGCTGTGCTTGCTTAACTACTTCTTGCGGATCACGCGAGCGCATTAAACCACGCGCCCAAGGGATAATACAAAACGTACAGAAGTTATTGCATCCCTCTTGGATTTTAAGTGATGCACGCGTACGGTCAGTAAACGCTGGTACGTCTAATTCTTCATAGACGCGGTTTTTCATAATATTACGCACGGCATTAATTGGCTTACGCTCCGTACGGTATTCTTCAATTAAGCCTAGCATTTTTGTGCGGTCTTGTGTACCAACAACAATATCAACACCTGGGATTGCCATAATCTCTGCTGGTGATGTTTGTGCGTAACAGCCCGTGACACAAATTACCGCATCAGGATTTTGTCGAATCGCACGACGAATAACCTGACGTGATTTTTTATCCCCCGTATTTGTTACCGTACATGTATTAATGACATACACATCTGATTGATGCTCAAAGTCAACGCGCTCATAGCCATCCGCCTCAAATAATTGCCAAATGGCCTCTGTTTCATAATGGTTTACCTTACAACCTAATGTATGAAAACTCACAGTTTTAGTAAGCTCTGCACTCATAATTTATTTCATCCTTCCATTATATGCACTAAAAAATATCAACGTGTTTAATAATAGCATATTACCACGTATTCTTTCCATGTGTATTGTTGCGAAAACACTTCACACATAAATTAAAGCCACCGACAATTAATGTCGATGGCTTTACTAACTAAATTTTATTTCATTAAAAATGTCTCTACAGGTGTTATTGTATTTGCAAATGAATATTTTAATATTACATTTCTACAAACATAGGTGTAGCTATTATAAATACTTCTTATTTTAAAAATTTATAAAATAGTGTAGAAAATGCACCTATCCCTTTTAACATAGAAGAAGTACATTTCCTCTTGTAGCATTATATTATTATTTGAAATCTTCTCCTAAGTCATCCGCTCTAATGAAATTTAAATCATCAAATCCTGCTTGAATTAAAATTTCTTTTCTTTACAGACCATTAAGAGATTTTCGATAATCACACACGACTGACGAAGCATGACTTTCTTCAAGCTTAGATTCTGTTCTTTATGGTAACACAGATATTAAACGAAACATCAAGTATCACAATCACTAGCGTTACCTATATAGATATTACAGAAAATTTTGAAGAAGACGATGGCAAAAGAGAATTTCTCAACCTTAAAATTACTGTTATATTGGCATAAAACCATAACCGCAATATTATTACTTAACTGTTGAGATGCTAAGAAATGCATAAAAAAGACCCCCAAACGAGGAGGTCTCAAATAAAAATTATTTAACCAAATCCACCAACTGATTAGTTACTTCTTCTGAGATGTCATAAACGATGTGTGTATCATTAGCATTCATTAAGATACTTGTTTTCCCTTTCTTCCCAAGCCATAAATGATAAACCTGCTTATCTCCATCTGTATAACTAACAGATAAATCAAATTCAGGTTCAACAATGGATACAATACCATTTCTCTTAATAGCGTTTGAGATAGCATTGTCAAATATATCAAGCGTTTCTTTATCTTCATATTCTATTAAAAAATCATCTGTATTAGCTTTACCAAATCCACTTGATTTAGAAATATTGACCTTTGATATATTTGTATCGGAATGTTCATTACTGTCTTTTGATTGGCAACCAATAAGACTAATGGATATTAACGTCAATGACAAAACAAATAACATAGTTTTTTTCATAAAAAACGCCTCCTAATATATTTTTAAATTTAGATGAAGGTAAGCCTCTTACAAAAAGCGAAAAGTCTTTTTTAATATCCTCCCCTATCTTTTGTTTTTAAGTAAGCTATTAACAAAAAATGGATCACTTACTTATCACCAAGTACTTATTTTTTCGGTAGATTTATGTTCTTTATACTCCTAATATTCAATAACCGTTACAAGTTTATGCCCTAACTTAAGCGAATCTCTCACTTGTCAAACATATTAGAGCTTTTGTTATACTTTTTCCAGTAGTATACTACATATATAGTTTTACACGTCAGAGTATCTCTCGATATCTAACCAATGGCTGGATAGCTTATAAATACTAAAGTACAAATCATTAGTAAAATATATCATAACTATGTATACATGCAGTCAACCTAATGTATGAAAACTCACAGTTTTAGTAAGCTCTGCACTCATAATTTATTTCATCCTTCCATTATATGCACTAAAAAATATCAACGTGTTTAATAATAGCATATTACCACGTATTCTTTCCATGTGTATTGTTTGGACAAAGAATTATCATTTATCATTTTGTTCAATTGGTATATATTGAGAAGTGAGAATGGAGGGCTTTTTATGAATTTACTAGTTAAAAATATTACCAAGCATTATAAAACACCTGTACTTCAAAATATAAGCTTTGAAGCCACTAAAGGTGTCATTGGTTTGTTAGGTGAAAACGGCGCAGGAAAAACCACGCTCATTGAAATAATTGCTACACTAACGAAACCTACAAATGGTTCAATTTTATACGATAACCTATTAGCCAGCGAACATTTATACGAGCTAAGGCAACAGATAGGCTATTTACCACAAAACTTTAATTTCTTTCCCTCTTTAAATGTTGAGGAGTGCTTAGCCTATAGTTGCCGCTTAAAAGGGATTTCCAACAAACAGCAACGTACTGCTGAAATCAATGAAAAAATAGAATTCGTAGGACTAGCCTCTCAGCGCAAGAAAAAATTCAGCGAACTGTCTGGTGGCATGAAACAACGACTGGGTATCGCTCAAGCGTTGTTAGGAGATCCTAAACTATTAATTGTTGATGAACCTACAGTCGGGCTAGATCCAAATGAACGTGTTGCTTTTCGCCAATTACTAAATAACCTTGGACAAGAGCGTCTTATTATTTTATCTACTCATATCATTGAAGATGTCGCCATGACTTGCGAAAAAATCTTGCTACTCCATCAAGGAAGTATGAATTATTATGGTAATATTTCGGACTTCATTAAACTTGCAGAGGGCAAAATATGGTGTTACGAAGGGGGTACTCTACTACCCGAAATCGCTACACACGGTAACATTATTGCATCGCGTACCACTACAAAAGGGATAAGTGTTCGTTTTATTGCTCACCAACAAATCGCTACTAGTCAATTAGCGATACCTACATTAGAAGATGCGTACATTTATATAAACCAAAAGAAGGTGTCTTTATGAGTACTGAGCTAAAATTACTTTCAAAGCAATGGGGATTACTAATCGCATTATTTATCATTTGGCTTCTTCCTCTTGCTTTATTATGGTTAGAAGGAATAGAAAACTTAACCGATGCATGGTACGGCTCACTACAATTACATATTATTTTATTTATACCAGCTACCCCCATTATTTTAAATACATTATGGACTGGTAGATTGCAACGTTATGAGAAACAAGTTGTGATTTTTCACTTACATACACCAAGCCTTTACTTCTTCAATAAACTTCTAGTCACTTGGCTTGTAATTAGTACCTTACTCTGTATATTTTATAGTGCTTTTTGGTTTATCACTTTATCAATCCCACTCTACTTATTGTATGCCACTCTGCTACAAATTTTAATAACCATTGCTTTAGTTGTAACACTAACAGGGTTTTTATCACTCTTATTAGGACGCACTCTTTATAGTATTATACTGATTATTTTATATTTATTAGGTAGTATTCAATTTTTACAAAATCCTATGTTTGCATTGTGGTTCAACCCTAACCTCATAGAAGAAATGATGATACAACCCAGTTTTATAATGCAACGCTTAGCTTTAATCATTTGGATAGGGCTACTTTTATTTCTTGCAGCGCCTCTTTTCAAGCGATTGGTGGTGAGCTAATGTTTCACCTTTGGCAAACATGGTTCGCTGTATTATGGAAAGACTATTATTTATGGGGCTATTATAGTATTGTATTAGTTTTATTTGCTAGCCATTCTTTATTTCAATTACAAGAACAGCATGCCCTGATTCCTTTTTACGGATTATTAATTTCTCTATTAACTATTATGATTTTACAACTACATCAATCATTCATGATGGATAAAATTGTACGTGTTGTTACAAGTAACCCCCTGTTAACTAGTTTTCGGTTACTATTATTTTGTTTAATATGTTCACTTCCTACTTTAATTTTACTATCAATAGAAGTGAGACGATTATTTCCAGATACACCATTTATACTATTATTAAGTTGTATAGCACTGTTCGCCCTATTCGCTATAGCATTAGGCTGTTGTAGCTCTTTATTAACTACTAATTTAGCTGTCGGTATTATTGTTGCCCTATATTTTTCATTATTTTTATTACATGGCTACCAACTTGAACGTTTTACTTACATAGCACCCACACTAAATTTCATGTACCCTGATTACCCCAACCCTTGGAATAGCCTTGCCATTATATTAATTAGCCTTTTTCTCATTGGGTTTTACTTTAATAAACACTATGATTTCACTACAAGAGACCGAAATCGATTACGCTCACTCTTACTAAGCATTATATTTATATACATCTTAGTTCCTTTTGTTGTATCACATCATGAAAAAAAAGCACCTACTGTACAGATGCTTATCGAAAATAAGCTAGCGATAACATATACCGGCGTATCTACAAAACAAGCACTCCATTATGGCCAAGCAGTACTCAGCACAGTAGATGTATTACAACAAGCTGACATAGATGCTGTTGTAACAGATGTAACAATAATATGGCAACACGAGCTACCAAAAGGAAAAGATATCGAAAACATCGTTGAGCAGCAAGGAACAACTTTAGTTATTCGTCCTTATTCTCGGAAGTTTTTCGAATTTAACTATGGCTACCACATTGTACGAGATATTACAGCACTATTTGTACACGATGAAACAGACGCTCGCGCTATTGAACAACATGTAATACAAAAAAACCAATACCATCTCTTTACACCTACTAAAATTAAACGAGCATCACCTCAATAAAAAAACGTTCAGCTACTTCATTTAGCTGAACGTTTTTTTAGGATAGCCAATCATAATAGCAACTGCACCACATATACCAATTAATACAGGGTAAAAGGAGTACGGTAAAATATTGATTGGTGAAATACCTGCTAAGCTAGCGGCCACTAAAAATTGAGCGCCGTACGGTAATACGCCTTGCACCATACAAGAAAAGACATCCAATAAACTAGCAGCCTTACGCGGCTCAATATTGTACTGCGTGGCAATGTCTTTTGCTAGCGGGCCTGCAATTAAAATAGCAATCGTATTATTAGCAGTAGCTAAGTTAGTAAGGGCAACAAGCCCAGCAATGCCAAACTCCGCACCTTTACTGGTCGAAATTCGCTTCATAATCGCTTGCAAAATAAATTCAATCCCACCATTAAATTTAATAATCTCTACCATGCCTGCAATTAAAATTGCAAGAAAGGCCATATTATACATACCTGCCATACCATCGCCCACTTGTTGTATAACATCCAGTAACTGATAGCTACCATCCACTAGCCCCACTACACCTGCAAGTGTAATACCTAGTGTTAACACAAAAAATACATTCATGCCCATAAGTGCCAACACAATGACGATCAGATACGGCACAATTTTAATTAAGCTATAGTCAACATGTGTAATAGGCGCCGCTTCGCCCCAAGTTAAAACCCCAAAAATCACACTTGTCATGAATGCCGCTGGTAGTACAATCCAAAAGTTAACACGAAACTTATCTTTCATTTGCGCACCTTGCGTACGTACGGCTGTAATCGTTGTATCCGAAATAATAGATAAGTTATCACCAAACATTGCGCCACCAATAACAGCTGCTGTCACAAGTGCTACAGCAAGCCCTGTGTGCTCGCTAATACCTAAACCAATTGGCACAAGTGCAACAATCGTACCTACTGATGTTCCCATCGCAAGTGAAATAAAACAGGCAATTATAAAGAGCCCAATAATTAAAAAGTTTTGCGGGATAATGGATAATGCAAAATTAACCGTTGCATCTACTGCACCCATGCCTTTAGCTACGCTCGAAAATGCGCCTGCTAGTAAAAAAATTAATGCCATCAACATAACATTACTATTACCTGCACCTTGGCAAAAAATGTCGACCTTCTTCGTAAAGGGCACTTTGCGATTCATCGCGAGCGCTACCATCGAAGAAATAGTTATTGCTACAATTACGGGAAATGCATAAAAATCCTTTAACACAATACCTGAACCAATAAATAAAACTAAAAACACGAAAAATGGGAGCAATGCCCATGGATTGCCTTTCTTCACTACTCACTCTCTCCTAATCTAAAAAAACCTCTTCTACAAAAATAAGAAGAGGTCAGTGGACGCTCTTCTTATCTGCCAAGCTATTGCTTGCTGGATTTAGCACGGTAACTGATGTTCCGCTGCCGAGATTTCATTAGGCCAGTCCTTCCATCTCTCTTTATAAGAAGTTATTACGTTTTTCCTTTAATACTAAAGGAAAGCACGTGTATTGACAATGCCTATCCGTGTTTTATTTTAAATCGTAATGATTACTTTTTGTATTGACAGATACAACTCGCCGTTTTATACTCATAAAGCGTAATGATTACTAATTAGGAGGTTTTACATGTGATTAATAAAAAGGTATGGGGCTGTACATTAGCTTTAAGTGCATTACTCGTAGGTTGTGCTCAAGCCAACACACCTGCAAAAGAGGAAGAAGCACCGCAGCATGAACATAGCCATGAGCATGAGCACAAACACGAACATAAGCATGAACACGCGGAGCGTAATGACATAGCAGCAGGCTATTTTAAAGACACCCAAGTAAAAGACCGTGCGCTTACGGATTGGCAAGGCGATTGGCAGTCCATCTATCCTCTATTACAAGATGGTACACTTGATGCTGTATTTGAACATAAAGCTGAACATGATCCAAGCAAAACACCAGAAGCTTATAAAGCCTATTATGAGGAAGGCTACAAAACAACAACAGAACGTATTGTCATTGACGGGGATCAGGTCACCTTTTACGAAAATAATCAGCCACATACCGGCACATTTGCTTATGATGGCTATGAGATTTTAACTTATGACAAGGGTAACCGCGGGGTACGTTATATTTTTAAACAAACGGGTAATGTCGAAGGTGTCCCTGCCTTCATTCAATTTAGCGACCATATCATTGCTCCGCAAAAATCAGGGCACTTTCATTTATACTGGGGAGATGACCGCGCTAAGTTATTGGAAGAAGTTACGCACTGGCCAACTTACTTCCCTGCCGCTATGACAAAAGATGATATTTTACATGATATGCTTGCACATTAATCCAAACAATTTGTAGCTACGGCTGCAAATTGTTTTTTTGTCGATTTTCCTTGGTCATTACTGGGTAAAATACGTTATAGTAGAAATTGAGTGATATAGAAAGCAGGTGGGAAAATGAAGGACTTCCTCAAAGACTTGACCATGCTAATTATTGGTTCGTTCATTTTCGCGTTAGCCGTCAATTTATTTGCTATTCCTAATGGTTTAGGTGAAGGTGGCGTTACAGGTATTACGATTATTGCGTACTACTTATTTGAATGGGCGCCGAGTATTGTCAGCTTCGTTTTAAATGGTATTTTATTAGTCATTGGTTACAAATTTTTAAATCGTAAAATGGTAATCTATACGATTATCGTCATTTTTTTATTGTCGATTTTCTTACATCTTACAGAGTCTTGGCATATTTTATCAGATGAGCGTATTTTAAGCGCAATTTTTGGTGGTATGTTCTCTGGTGTAGGGATTGGCTTAATTATTCGTGTGGGTGGCTCTACAGCAGGCTCTACTATTTTAGCGAAGATTGCGAGCAAATATTTAGGCTGGAGTGTTAGCTATGCCCTATTATTCTTTGATTTAATTGTGGTAGGTGCTTCTTATTTTGTTATTGGACTAGAGTCTGTGATGTTAACAATTGTCATGCTGTATGTTGGTACAAAATCTATGGAGCTCGTTATTGAAGGATTTAACCGCAAAAAAGCGGTAACGATTATTTCGAAAGAACACGAAGCGATTGCTGAGCAAGTAACGTATAAAATGAATCGCGGCGTTACGGTGCTATCAGGTTATGGCTATTACACGAAGCAAGAGAAAAATGTACTGTATATCATTATTAGTAATCAAGAAATTGTTAAGCTCAAAGCTTATGTGCATAAGGTTGACCCTAATGCCTTTATTACCATTCATGATGTACGTGATGTATTTGGCGAAGGGTTTTTAAATTTATCAAATAGCTAATAAGGAGGGCTTTTAATGCACGAGTATAGTATTGATGCAAGGCGTAATAAAATTTTATTTTACCTTTCTCTATTAGCTATTGCACTTGCTAGCACCATTAGTGCGCTCTTGCATAACTTGCCTTTTGTAACAATTACTATTCCCGTTACATCCTTTACATTCTTTTTATTATTTGTACGGATTTTTAATACTAAGTTATGGCGCAAACCCTCTTACCAACGGATTGGCATTACTAAAACGCCTGATTTAAATGGTGAGTGGCAGTGCGTACGCTTTAATGAAGTAACAGGTGAGCAAACGACATGCACGTTACGTATTAAACAAACTTGGACTAAAATCCGCTTCGAATTTAAACAAGAGGGCTATATTTGTGTTAGCTATGCTACAGCCATTCAAACGCGCTACCCGTTAGGCACACGTGTCAGTGTAGCAATTCAAATTTTTCGGGTTGTTAAACAGCACTTGCCCGAAAAAATAAACGATGCCTTTATGGATTTTATTATTTTATCAGATGATGAACTACAAGGGCGCTACTATACCAACCCGCAAGTATTTTCGCAGTATGGTTTAATTACTTGCACAAAAATAAATAACACCACAAACGTAAACGAACCCTCGCATAGTTAAGCTATACGAGGGTTCGTTTTTATTTAATGACAATTTTCTTCTTGAGGTACATTAACAAACCTAAATCCATTACACCAATGACTACTAAACTTACACCATACACTTGGAATAATGTAACGAGACTTGACATTGGACGCATTAATAGGAATAATGCTACAACAATTAATAAAATACTATAAATATAAAATGGCATTTTATTAATTGGGAACATCGTACGTAGGCTAAGTGCATTTACTAAATGGCTAACACCTACAACTAAAATAATAATCCCTAGTAAATACGGTACTATTTTAATAATTTGATCAGCTAATGTATAAATTAAAATCGCTGCTACAATATATAATGCGCCAAGAGCAAATGAGCCTAAATAACCGCGATTATATTTCTTTTCATTAAAGCCTGTAACAATAGCAATGAAGCCCATAATTAAGAAATAGGCTGAAACAATATTTACGGTAAATTCATAAGCTAATACCGGCTTAATTGCAATAAATAACCCAAGCACAATAAAAATAATACTATTAATAATTAAATGTGTGCGAATCTTTTTAATTACATCAATCATATTATCTCCTCCAATATTTACTATTTATTGTACCTTAGATGAGGGCTCGTTACTATCCCATATCTGACTTATTTTACAATAACATACGTAAATAACGTTCAAAGTTTACCCCTTCAATTTCAGGTGTACCCGCACGTGTGGTGTCTGCTATTGCCTGCAGTAAAAAGTCCTCTGCTAAGGTAATACCTGTTGCTACGCTATCACCACGTAATAAACTCCCCATTAAAACAGACGCAAATAAATCACCTGTGCCAGAATAGTTTTTACCATTAAAGGCTGTCGCATTAAAACTAGCCTGCGTTGCATCTACAAAAACATTACCAATGGTCGTCGTTTTTGGTGGATTTACACCTGTGATAATCACATTAGCTCCCGTCTCTTGGTGTAACTCTTGTCCAACGGCCGTTAATGCCTTCATAAAATCTGCTGGTTCACGGTAGCTGTATAGTTTGTCATAGGACAGTCCCGTCAGCAAACAGCTCTCTGTTACGTTGGGTGTAATCACATCAGCCTGCTTAACTAAAGCACGCATACGCCCTAACATATCCTCAGTAAATAATTTATACGCCTCACCACTATCGCCCATCACAGGGTCGACAAGTAATAGTGTTTCGGATGTATAAAAGGCTTGTAAAAACGCAAAAATATTATCAATCTGTTCGCGCCCTGTCACAAAGCCTGTATAAATCCCATCAAAGCTCGTGTTAAACTTTTGCCACTCTGTCGTAAAGTGCGGCATTTTTGTTGTTAAATCTTCATAAAAGAAGCTCGGATAATCCGTCTGCGCAGATAATACTGCAGTAGGCAAAGGGGTAGGCTGCACACCCATAACTGATAATACGGGGATAGCGGCAGTAAGTGAGCACTTTCCAAATGAAGATAAATCTTGAATTACGGCAACTTTTTTCATAGCTTCCTCCAACAATCATAAAATCTCTTAGCTCTAGTATCTCAAAAGCCTAGGCGTATGGCTATATGCAAAATAGAAAAAAGCGCCCGGACACTCAGGCGCTTTACTTTACTCTAACTCATAAGAAATTGCAGCTAACGCATAAAGCGGTGCTGTTTCTGCACGTAAAATACGTGGTCCTAGTGACATTGTTTTCGCACCTGCAGCGCGTAAAGCTTCTGCTTCTTCTCTAGCAATACCCCCCTCTGGGCCAAATACTAGTAGCATTGTTTTAGCTTCTGCTGCTTGTAAAACTTGCTTAAAGGTTACACGCTCAGTTAGCTTTGCTTCTTCTTCATCCGCAATAAAAACCATATCATAGGTGCTTACTTCTGCTAGTAATTGCTTAAAGCTAACAGGATTTTTTACGGCTGGGATATGTGTACGGTGTGATTGTTCTGCCGCTTCTTTTGCAATTTTTTGCAGGCGCTCTGTTTTTTTACCGCCTTTTTTTGCATCCCATTTTACGATGGAGCGTTTGGCCTCAAATGGTAATAATGTATGCATACCTAACTCTGTACCCTTTTGTGCAATCAGCTCTAATTTGTCACCCTTAGGCAAACCACAAGCAATTGTTACAGCAACGGGCATTTCAGGCGATGCTACAATACGCCCTGTTGGTGCTACTAAAACATCGTCCTCTATTGCTGTAATCGTACAAATATGAGCTACATCATTCATCACTACAATAATTTCGTCGCCAATCGTTTGGCGCATAACACGTGTAATATGACGCGCATCATCGCCACTAATACAAGTGGTTTCACTAAAATAACGTTGCATCGCAGTTCTCTCCTACTCTGGCTTACGTGCCGTAATCGCTACCCAATCTTCCATTTCCATTGTTTCTACTAACACAAAGCCTGATTTCACTAAGCCTTGCTCGACTTCTGCGCGTTTTGCACCAATGATACCAGATGTAATATATAAACCGCCTGGCTTTACAACTTTAAACGCATCGTCTGTAAAGGATAAAATAATATCTGCTAAAATAT
Source organism: Lysinibacillus sp. BF-4 (assembly GCF_000743635.1). Taxonomy (NCBI): domain Bacteria; kingdom Bacillati; phylum Bacillota; class Bacilli; order Caryophanales; family Bacillaceae; genus Lysinibacillus; species Lysinibacillus sp. BF-4. The sequence continues at coordinate 12,183 of NZ_JPUW01000014.1, forward strand.
TAGCGACTACCACGTCTGCTGGTTTTTCTACTGTATCTAATAAATTGCCGTGATGTACTTCAATAAGGTGGTCTACCTTATTTAACGCAATATTTTCACGTGCTGAACGTACCGCAACCTCATCTAAATCAAGTGCATGTACTGTTTTAGCACCAAGTAACGCTGCACCAATTGACAGTACGCCTGAACCAGTGCCGATGTCTACTACTTCTTCATTAGGCTGTAGGTATTTTTCTAAAGATTGTAGGCAAAGCACGGTTGTAGGGTGCGTACCTGTACCAAATGCCATACCTGGATCAAGCTCAATGATTAGCTCATTGTCTTGTTGTTTTTCGTATACTTCCCATGAAGGTACTACAGTAAAGCGCTCCGAAATACGCACGGGGTGATAGTATTGCTTCCAAGCATTTGCCCAGTCTTCCTCATGCACCTCTGTAATGGTTACTTCGTTTTTACCAATCGCTAAGCCAAAGCTTGTTAAGTTAGTTACGGCTGCTTTAATTTGTGCGAAGTTGTCTGTTGTTGCTTTATCTTCTGACAAGTAGGCTTTTACAATAACGCCCTCTGCCGGGAAATCATTGGCATCTAGTGCATACATTTCACCGTACATATCCTCGCGCTCTTTTGTTAAATCTGCTACATCCTCAATAACAACACCGCTTGCGCCTGCTTGTTCTAAAATATAGGATACTGCCTCTACAGCTTCATTTGTTGTGTGGATTGCGATTTCTGTCCATTGCATGTGCAACAACTCCTCTATGTTTTCTCTTTTGTAGTTTACCATAAAGCACAAAAAGAGAGGATGCTTATGCAGCACCCTCTACATTTATCAATGATTAAACGTTTTAGTTTAAATTATTTAAATTTATTTTTAACTTTGTCAAAGAATGAGCCACCGTCGTTAGGATTGTGGTCCCCTTCGATTTCAGCTAATTCTTTTAATAATTCTTTTTGACGCTCTGTTAATTTTGTTGGTGTTTGTACATGTACGGTAATATTTTGGTCACCTGTGCCATAGCCATGCACGTTTTTCACGCCTTTGCCTCGTAAACGGAAACGTTTGCCTGATTGTGTACCTGCTGGGATTTTTAATTCCACTGTGCCATGGATGGTTGGTACTTCTACCGTGCCACCAAGTGCTGCACGTGGGAATGAGATATTTAAGTTATATAAAATATCATCACCGTCGCGGTCAAAGTACTCATGACGTTTAACACGGAATACTACATATAAATCACCTGCTGGCCCACCGTTAACACCTGGTGCGCCTTCACCTGATACGCGCATTTGCTGACCTTCGTCAACGCCCTCAGGAATATTGATTTTAATCGTTTTACGACGATTTACTGTGCCTTTACCGTGACAAGTTGTACATTTTTCTTTAATTTCTTTACCTGTACCACCACAGTATTTACATGTTTGGCGGTTCATCATACGACCAAATGGTGTATCTACTGCTTGGTTAATTTCACCTGCACCATTACAGTGCGTACATGTTGTTGGCTGTGTACCTGGTTTTGCGCCAGAGCCATGACAAGTTGAACATTCTTCTTCTTTTGTTACTTCAAACTCACGCTCTGCACCAAAGACAGCATCCTCAAATGAAATGTCCATACGGTATTGTAAATCATCGCCTTGACGTGGTGCATTCGGGTCACGGCGTCCGCCGCCACCAAAGAAGGAACTAAAGATATCGTCGAAGCCGCCAAAGCCGCCTCCACCACCGAAGCCACCGCCGCCGCCAAATTGTGGGCCGTCGTGACCAAATTGGTCATAGTTTGCTTTTTTCTGTTCGTCGCTTAATACCTCGTAGGCTTCAGCAATTTCCTTAAATTTATCATCAGCACCCGCTTCTTTATTAATATCTGGGTGATATTTTTTTGAAAGCTTACGGTACGCTTTTTTAATTTCGTCCTTAGACGCTGACTTGTCAACGCCTAGCACTTCATAATAGTCGCGTTTTGCCATAGTTCACACTCCGATTCTTTAACATAAATTTCATTGTATCAAGAGAAAAGCCAAAGCCGCAAGCGGTCTTTGGCTTTTCTAGCTCTCTTATTTTTTATCGTCGTCTTTTACTTCAGTAAAGTCAGCGTCGATAATGTCATCGTCTTGACCGCCCTGTGGCTGTTCGCCACCTTCTTGTGCTGCTTGTTGAGCTGCTGCTGCTTGCTCATACATTTTCATTACAAGTGGTTGTAAAATGCCGTCTAATTTTTCTTTAGCCGCTTTGATTGCTTCTGTATCTTCGCCTTCAAGCGTTGTTTTTAACTCGTCGCGTGCATCTTCAACTGATTTTTTCTCTTCGTCGTTGATGTTTTCGCCTAAGTCTTTAATTGTTTTATCTACTTGGAATACCATTTGGTCAGCTTCGTTACGCACATCTGCTGCTTCTTTACGTTTAGCATCTGCCTCAGCGTTTGCTTCAGCGTCTTTTACCATGCGCTCGATGTCTTCCTCAGTTAAACCAGAGTCAGATTGAATTGTGATGGTTTGTTCTTTTTGTGTACCTAAGTCTTTCGCTTTAACTGAAACGATACCGTTTTTGTCAATGTCGAATGTTACTTCGATTTGTGGTACACCACGTGGTGCTGCTGGAATATCAGATAATTGGAAACGACCAAGCGTTTTGTTATCTGCTGCCATTGGGCGCTCACCTTGTAATACATGAATATCTACTGCTGGTTGGTTATCAGCTGCTGTAGAGAATACTTGTGATTTAGATGTTGGGATTGTTGTGTTACGCTCGATTAATTTCGTGAACACGCCGCCCATTGTTTCGATACCTAAAGAAAGTGGTGTTACGTCAAGTAATACGATATCTTGTACGTCACCTGTTAATACGCCACCTTGTACTGCTGCACCCATTGCTACTACTTCATCAGGGTTTACGCCTTTATGTGGCTCTTTGCCTGTTTCTTTTTGTACTGCATCTTGTACTGCAGGAATACGTGTAGAACCACCAACTAAAATAACTTGGTCTAATTCTGAAGCTGAAAGACCAGCGTCTTTAAGTGCTTGACGTACTGGACCAATTGTACGCTCTACTAAATCTTGTGTTAACTCGTCAAATTTAGCACGTGTTAATTTTACTTCTAAGTGTAATGGACCGTCTGGACCAGCTGTAATGAATGGAAGTGAAACGTCTGCTGACATTACGCCAGATAGATCTTTTTTCGCTTTTTCTGCTGCGTCTTTAAGACGTTGCATTGCCATTTTATCTTTAGAAAGGTCAATGCCGTTTTCTTTTTTAAACTCTGCTACTAAGTAGTCGATCACTTTATCATCAAAGTTGTCGCCGCCTAATTTATTGTCACCAGCTGTTGCTAGTACTTCAAATACGCCGTCGCCAAGTTCAAGGATAGATACGTCAAACGTACCGCCACCAAGGTCATAAACTAAGATTTTTTGATCTTCGTCTTGTTTTTCTAAACCGTAAGCAAGTGCTGCTGCTGTTGGCTCGTTAATAATACGCTCTACTTCAAGACCTGCGATTGTACCTGCGTCTTTTGTTGCTTGACGCTGTGCATCACTGAAGTAAGCTGGTACTGTGATTACTGCTTTTGTTACTTTTTCACCAAGGTATTCTTCTGCGAAACCTTTAAGGTATTGAAGAATCATAGCTGATACTTCTTGTGGTGAGTATTCTTTATCTTCAATTGTTACTTTTTCGTTAGAACCCATTTTAGATTTGATTGACATAATTGTGTTTGGGTTTGTAACTGATTGACGTTTTGCTACTTCACCAACTTGGCGCTCGCCATTTTTAAATGCTACTACTGAAGGTGTTGTACGGTTACCTTCTGGGTTAGCTACGATGACTGGTTGGCCACCTTCTAATACAGATACGCAAGAGTTTGTTGTTCCTAAGTCAATACCAATAATTTTACTCATAATTTGTTTCCTCCTAATAATTGTATGCTTTTAGTATATTTTATCATTTGAAAGTTGTCGTGCATTGTGCACATCTTTTAACGAGTTATTCGTTCACCTGCAAGGGGGGTAGCAATTATTCGTTTACTGATACCATTGATGGACGAATAACACGGTCTTTTAATTGGTAACCTTTTTGCATTTCGCGTAGTACAATACCCGATGCTTTATCGGCATCTGCCTCTTGCATAACTGCTTGGTGCACATTAGGATCAAAAGCCTCGCCCTCTGCAGGGATGACTTCTAGTCCTTCTTTTTTAACTGCTTCAAGTAATGAGCGGTAAACCATATCTACGCCCTTCACAAGAGAAGCCGCTTCTTCTGACGTTGCTTCTACTTGTAGCGCACGCTCGAAGTTATCTAAAACAGGAAGTAAATCAGTGACTAAGGCTTGTGCACGATATTTTTGTGCCGCTTCACGCTCTGTAGCTTGACGACGACGCATATTGTCCATGTCTGCAAGTAGACGAAGGTATTTCGCTTCTTCTTCTTCCACACGTGCCTGTAACGTTGTAATTTCTTCTTGTAATTTTTGCTCTTCTGTTAATTCTTGTACATCTTCTGTCGTTTCTTCAGTTACTGCTTCTACTTCTTCAGCTTGTACATCTTTGTTTTCTTCTGCCATGATTACCCTCCTACTTAGCCTTTTTTAAAGGCTCGTGTTAAATCGTGTCGTACTAAATCAACTAATGAAATAACACGTTCATAATCCATGCGTGTTGGTCCGATAATTGCTATCGCACCTGTGCTTTCCCCCGCTTGATAGGTTGCGGTGATAACACTGCAATTTTCCATCGCTAGTTGCTCATTTTCTGAGCCAATACGAATATGAATCCCTGCCTCATTAGGTGTAAATAACTCATACACCTGCTGACGCGTTTCCATCATATCCATCAACATGCGAAGTTTATTAACATCGTGAAATTCAGGCTGGCGTAGCATATTGGTTTTACCACCATAAAACAATTTAGTTTGACGCGGCTCTTGTTGAATGAGCGAGGCAACAAACTCATCAGCTGCACGAATATGCTGCTGTAGTAAACGTTGTACCTCTGCCTCTAAGCTTACGGCAAATTGTTCAAGTGGTACATTATAGAGGCGTTCATTTAAAATATTGACCGCCTTCTCGACATCCGAGGCACTAAAGCGCTCAGGTATCGTAAATGTCCGATGCTCCACATGACCTTGATCTGTCACGATTATTGCTACTGCTGTATCATCTGTTAGTGATACGATTGATATTTTTTTAATTCGATGGCTTTGTACATCCGGGCCTAACATAATAGACGTATACGACGTCAACTGCGATAAAATAGTAGCCGACTTGCGAATAACTTGCTCAACCTCAACATGTTGGTCTGTAAATACCGATTGAATTTGCATTAAATCATCTTTACGGATCCGCTTAGGCTGTAGCAAATGGTCTACATAAAATCGGTAACCCTTATCGGAAGGCACACGTCCTGATGAGGTGTGGGTTTTTTCGAGTAATCCCATCTCTTCGAGGTCTGCCATCTCATTTCGAATGGTAGCAGGACTATACGTGATATGCTCCTTCTTCGAAATTTGTCGTGAGCCAACTGGCTGTGCTGACGTGATAAAATCGTCTACGATGACTTGCAAAATTTCTAGCTGTCGATTCGTTAACATAATTCATCACCTCTGTTAGCACTCGTTTGAAGGGAGTGCTAATATCTATTTCTAATTTATCAAACCCTATAGATGATGTCAACGTTAACGCTCACTAAAATAAAAATTGTTGAAAAACCTCATTTCCTACAAAGCGACCAGCACGTGTAAGCCTCAACCCTTCTACATCTTGCACAACTAACCCCTTCGTAATAAGCGGGGCAATTACACCAGGAAATGCCTCGTCCATCGTTTTGCCAAAACGTTGTTCAAAGCTAGCATTAGGTACACCCGCTGTTTTACGTAACCCTAAAAATAATTGTTCTTCCATTGCTTCTTGCTCTGTTACCTTATGTTCATTTAATAAAGGCAGTGTGTTAGACGCTAATGCAGCGAAGTATTTTTTAAGTGGGCCGTGGTTGCCATAACGTACGCCTCCTACATAGCCATGCGCACCTGCGCCAATGCCAATATACTCGTCGTTGTCCCAGTAGATCGTATTATGAACCGAGTTTTGCCCAAAGTTACTAATCTCATACTGTGCCACATTAGCCGCTTCCATCTCACGCATTAATACATCATACATTTCACCTTCAAGCTGTGGCGTTGGCAAAGGCAAACGCCCTTTATTGTACTCCATATAAAAAATGGTTTTAGGCTCTACTAATAAAGAGTAGGCTGAGTAATGCGGCAGTTGTAAATCTAACGCCATACGTAATGAGCTTTGCCACTGTGCCATCGTTTGGTCAGGCAAGCCGTACATTAAATCAATACTAATATTTTTAAAACCTACGTCCTTAGCCGTAGCAATTGTTTCCATTACATGTGCGTTACTATGCGTACGACCAAGGCGCTTAAGTAAAGCTTCATCAAAAGATTGTACGCCCATACTAAGGCGATTAACACCACCCTCATATAAAGCTACTAACTTATCTCGTGATAGCTCATCAGGATTTGCCTCTGACGAAAACTCCTTCACTTGCGCAAGTGGTACTTGCTGAGCAATTAATGTCAGCAAGCGTGTAATTTGAGGGGCGGATAATGCCGTTGGTGTGCCGCCACCTAAAAATACGGTTTCTACATTCTCAAATGCCTTTGGAGCACGTGCCTTCCAAAGTGCTAGCTCTTTGCCCACTGCTTCAATGTATTCACCTACGGGCTGATTGGCAAAGAAAAATTTATTAAAATCACAGTAATTACAAATTTGGTGACAAAACGGAATATGAATATAAATACCACGTGCCATAATTATGACCTACTCTCTCAAAAATAATCTTTTCCTATTATAAGCGCTATGGTGCACAAGTGCGAAGAAATGCACTAGAGTTTCTGCATGAAATGCGATAGGCTAAAGCTAACTTATAATAAAGGATGAATGATTTATGCATATTGCAACGACACCAAAATTCACATTATTTATTTGGCTTCTCATTACTATTGTAATTGCCGTTATCCCTTGGCCCTTCCCTCAGATTAGCCTACTTGCGGTTTTGGCCATGGTACTAGTTGTGCTTATTTCTTTTTTGCATTACCAACTGCATATTACAGACAAAGGTATTACCTACCGCGTAATGGCTTTAAACAGCACTGTTAAAAAGCGTCATATGGCAACTGCAGATATTGCACGTATCGAGTTTACACGCCGTCAGGACGACACGATTTTTCAAGCAGAAGTCTTTACAACTACTCAAAACTTATCGCTCCTACGCTTTGATAGCCCTGACCTTTATAATGAGCTACGTGAGTTTTGTCAAAAGCACCATATCCCACATAATTAAAAAAGTTGAGCCAAAAATCGGCTCAACTTTTTATTTATCATTTTTTAAAATCGTTACCCAGTAAGCAATCGCAACAAATACGCCGCCTACAATATTACCAAGTGTTACTGGTACTAAGTTATGAACGATTTCGCTTAGTGTAATTACCCCATTAAAATACGCTACACTAAACGCTGTCATATTAGCAATACTATGTTCAAAGCTCATTGTGATGAAAGGTGTGATACAGCAAAAAATAACTGCAATACGACCCATCTCCGTTTTCAGCTTATAATTTCCCCATACTGCGATACATACTAAAACATTACATAAAATACCACGCATAAATAACTCAAGTGTGTCAGGTGCTGTTTTACCATGCACAACCTTATCAATGTAAGCCCCTAAGTCGCCTACAGCTAAGCCTGAAGCATAAAAGACACCTGCTAGTAAAATTGCCCCTACTAAGTTACCTGCATAGCTACCTACCCATGATGCAATAGCTTGTGACCATGTTGTCTTTTTGCTAAGTGCACCAATTGTCATGACGAAGTGGTTTCCTGTAAATAAATCTGCGCCTGCTAATAATACCATCGTCAATGCCACACCGAATGTTACACCCTGCGCAAGCTTTAAGCTTGGCTCAGCTGACATATATCCCCCAAGTGTTACTAATAGCAACATACCAAAACCAATGTAAATCCCACCAAGCATTGTGTTCATTAAATATGCTGGCTTATCATTGCTGAGCATGTTTGCTTTCCCCAGTGCTGCTTTTTCTACTAAGTCTCTCATTATTGAAACCTCCTCAACTTTGTTATTATAGTAGAAAAGGGAATAAAAAAAAAGTACCAAATTAGCGGTACTTTTAACGAAATAGCAAACGGCTTAACCAAGATCGTTTCTTTTGTCTAGTATTTTCGCGAATGAGCTGTTCTATCAAGTCATTTTGCTGTTTTATTACATCTGATTGTTGCGTTAAAATATCGCCAACTTCATGCACAAAAGCCTTATGCATGGCTTCCTGCTCCTGTACTTGCTGTACAATATTATCAAGTTCTTTCGCTACCTCTGTTAACTCTGTTGCTCGCACTGCATTATTTTGTACAGCTGGTACATCACCCTCTACTAGGTTATCCTTATCTAACTGCAATATCTCTTTAATATTAGTATTTTTGTTTGTGACCATCTGCGCCGCTTCACTAAACGGTATACCACGCAAACGATTTAAAATAACCATAGCCTTCATGCGACCAAAATCCTCACCGACAAAGCAGCGATGATTTTTAGCATTGCGCTGGATCATATAGCCATTATCCTCTAAATGCTTCGTATAGTTGGTTAATGTAGCGGGGCTAACATTTAAAAACTTCGCAGCATCCCTTGATGTATAAATTTTTTCGCTCATACTCATTAACTCCCTGCTTCAATTAGTGTAGCTTAATTCTATCATTTAACTTCCCTTTCGTACAAATAAGGAAACAAATGCAGTGTTAATACTTGTCGGCATGACTAAAGCATATTATATTGAACACTAGAATCGCTTTACAAAATGGAGGCTAACTTATGCGACAATCAATTATTTGTATTTCTTCCGAGCAAGACGCGCACGCACTGGCCCTATATTTTGGGCAATTACTAAATAAACCAGATAAGACTATCTTTGAGCGTCACTTACTGCTCGAAAACATCTATGAGCTTTTAACCTATTATTATCATGCGGATTTATATGCTTTACTTGATGAGGCTGAACACCTTAGCCCACAGGCAAGTACGGCCGCACAAAATATGATTTTAATCGAAACAACGCTTTACACTACTGTACTTGTTAGTAACTTAACACAAAATACAAAGTTACTTAAAAATGCACGTGCGGTTTTACTTGCGATGTTTGATGCGCAAGTACCTTATGCCAAACAACATCTTTCACCTACACAATACGAAAAACTCGTAATGCCAACTATGCTACTGCGTCAATGGTTAGGTGACAAAGCACGATTTACTATTGACGAGATGCAATATATTATTGGACAATTACTCGCATCAATTGACGAGGAGTTTATTCAAGGCAACTATTACCCACCTGCTGCCCTCATTGAATATGTATCAAATGATTTTAAAGAGCAGGCTACCACATCAAAGCACGCACTTATTCATCAAAAAACACGCTTAAAACATTTTATTGAATGTCTCGACGACTATGTCGAAGTCCCAACGCAACACGAGGAGCGTTGGCACACACTTAAACAAAGCTTAACAGAATAGAGGAAATCCATTTGCCTTACGTTTTACTTATCATCGCGATTATGGCTGAGGTCATCGCTAGCTCTTTACTCAAAGCGACGGATGGCTTTCGTAAACTTGCGCCTTCTCTTGGCGTTGTAGTAGGCTACGGCGTTGCGTTTTATACTTTGTCTTTAACGTTACTCACATTGCCACTTGGTATTACGTATGCCATGTGGTCAGGGCTTGGTACAGCTGCTACAGCTATTATTGGGGTCATCGTTTATAAAGAGGTTATTAGCTTAAAAAAAGCACTGGGCCTACTGTGCATCATTGTAGGCGTTGTGCTATTGAATAGTGGTGAGCTAGTATGAAGGGTTTTGCATTGCTTAGTGTAGCCATTGTAACCGAAATTATAGCAACGCTTGCGCTTAAATTTTCTAATGGCTTTACGGTACTAGCGCCTTCTCTTGTCGTAATAGCTGGCTACTTAACCGCGTTTTATTTTTTAAGTCTCACACTTCGTCATATGGCGCTTAGCGTTGCCTATGCGATTTGGTCAGGAGTTGGCACTGCTGCCACTGTAATTATTGGTGTGCTATTGTTTAACGACCCGTTTACGGTCACTATCGCGCTTGGGCTATTGCTTATTATTTTAGGTGTTATTTTACTCAATCAAGATGGACCGCCAGCCAGCACATCCTAGTGCTGGCTATTTTTTTGGTCTTCGTAATAAAATAGGTTGCAAATTAAAGGCTAATTAGTAATCAACCTATTAAGCCTCATTATCAATAGTTAAACACTCTCGTTATTATGTAGTCACTAAATTGTATTTGCTCAAAAAAAGACAAAGCGCTCTGTATACGCTTTGTCTTTAACTATTTCTATATTTTATCGTTCGTTTGTCATTCTATTTTTACAAAAGGCTACAAACTTTGATAGTGTATCTTATTTATCGTCGTCCATTTTAAGTACAGCCATAAATGCTTCCTGAGGTACTTCTACTGAACCTACTTGTTTCATACGTTTCTTACCTGCTTTTTGTTTCTCAAGTAATTTACGTTTACGTGAGATGTCACCGCCGTAACATTTTGCTAGTACGTTTTTACCCATAGATTTAATTGTAGAACGCGCTACAATTTTTTGTCCAATGGCTGCTTGTACAGGCACTTCAAATTGTTGACGAGGGATTAACTCTTTTAGTTTTTCCACGATAACTTTACCACGCTCATACGCAAAGTCACGGTGAACAATAAAGCTTAAAGCATCGACTTGTTCGCTATTTAATAAAATATCCATCTTCACAAGTTTTGATGTTTTATAGCCAATTAACTCATAGTCAAATGACGCATAACCTTTAGTATTTGATTTTAAGTGGTCAAAGAAATCATAAACAATTTCTGATAATGGCAGCTCATAGTTAACAGCTACACGCGTTGTATCTAGGTAGTTCATGTCAATGAAGTTACCACGTTTCTTTTGGCAAAGCTCCATTACTGCCCCTACATAATCATTTGGCACCATAATAGCTGCCTTCACATAAGGTTCTTCTACGTGGTCAATTTTTTGTGGGTCTGGCATCATGGCTGGGTTATCTACCATTAGCTCAGAGCCATCTGTCATATGCACTTGGTACACTACTGACGGTGCAGTTGTAATTAAATCAATTTTAAACTCACGCTCAATACGCTCTTGAATGATTTCCATGTGTAATAAGCCTAAGAAGCCACAACGGAAACCAAAACCTAATGCTTGCGATGTTTCTGGTTCAAACTCTAACGCAGAGTCATTTAGCTCTAATTTTTCAAGTGCTTCACGTAAATCATTATATTTTGATGTATCAATTGGGTACAAACCACAGAATACCATTGGATTTAAACGACGGTAACCTGGTAATGCTTCACTCGCTGGATTATTAGCAAACGTAATCGTATCACCTACGCGTGTATCTGCTACATTTTTAATTGATGCTGTTAAGTAACCAACATCACCAACTGTAAGCTCCTCTACAGGTGTTACGTGCGGTGTATGAATCCCAACCTCTACTACCTCAAACTCAGCACCTGTTGCCATCATACGAATTTTATCGCCTGCTTTCACGCGGCCTTCTACAATACGGATTGAGGCAATAACGCCACGATATGCATCATACACAGAGTCAAAGATTAAAGCTTGTAGTGGTGCGTCAGGGTCACCCTCTGGTGCGGGTACTTTTTCGACAATTTGTTCTAAAATTTCGCCAATACCAATATTGGCTTTGGCTGAGGCAAGTACTGCCTCCGAAGCATCTAAACCGATAACATCTTCAATCTCCTCACGTACACGCTCAGGATCAGCGGCAGGTAAGTCAATCTTATTAATTACAGGTAAAATTTCTAAATCATTATCTAATGCCAAATAAACGTTGGCTAATGTTTGCGCTTCAATACCTTGCGCCGCATCCACAACTAAAATCGCACCCTCACACGCTGCTAAACTACGTGAAACTTCATACGTAAAGTCTACGTGTCCTGGTGTGTCAATTAAGTGAATTGTGTAAATTTCGCCGTCATTCGCTAAATATTTTAATTGTACCGCATTTAATTTAATCGTAATACCGCGCTCTTGCTCTAAATCCATAGAATCTAGCATACGCGTTTTCATTTCACGCTTCGTTAATGATTGCGTGTGCTCTAAAATACGGTCAGCTAACGTCGATTTACCATGGTCAATATGGGCAATAATCGAGAAATTTCGGATATTCTCTTGTCTTTTCTGTCTTTCATCTCGGTTCATGTACTTCACTCCTATTTCAACTATATAGAATTATACTATGAATATTAGGCAATGTACAACTACTACTAAGGCGTGCTTTATGCACCCTTTTTGTACGACTTATGCTGTCAAGTAAATATTCTTTGCGCGAAACTATTGCAATTTAACGTATCGTTTGCTAAAATGATTTTTGTTGTATTGACACGAAAACGTGAGAAAATACTCATCTCGTATCTAATCCAGGAGGTGAAATACATGCCAAACATTAAAGGTGCTATCAAACGTGTAAAAACGAACGAAAAAGCAAACGTAGCTAACACTCAAGTGAAATCAGCTATGCGTACTGCAGTTAAAAAAGCACGCGTTGCTATCGCTGAAAACAGCGAAAACGCACAAGAGCTTTTAAAAGCAGCTACTAAATCAGTAGATAAAGCCGCTTCAAAAGGTCTTATCCACAAAAACGCAGCAGCTCGTCTTAAGTCACGTCTTACAAAACAAGCATAATCGCTGTTCCTAAGGTTATCTACTTCGTGTAGATAACCTTTTTTCTATGAATAAAAAGACTGCCCCTAAGGACAGCCTCACATCGCTTTCATAATAAATAACTCTAAATGACGTTCACGGTTACCACTGCTTGTTTTTAACGCCTCATCCACCTTAGAGAGCGCGTACAGCGCACGTAATAACTGCTCCTCAGTTGGACGGTTACGCTTTTGTAATAACATTTTAATGCGGTAAGGATGTGCCTTTAACTGTTTAGCAATTTGCTGCTGGCTATACCCCTTCGACTGCAAATAATAAGAGTGATTCATTAAACGTACAGTAGAGGCCAGTAACCCCACTAACATAATAGGCTCTTGCTTTTGTAACAGTAGGTCGTGGTAAATTTCTAGCGCAGTTGCCTCATCATTGGCAAAGTAGGCATCTACCATTTTAAAAGCATCTTGCTCTAAAGTTTTTGCCACTAGCTCATTCACCATTACTTCTGTAATCTCTACACCGTCAGCTCCTAAATATAGTGCTAACTTCTCGACTTCTAAATTTAGCTGAAGCATATTAGTTCCTACTAAATTTAGTAAAGCACCAATCGCCTCATCATCAATCGACTTCCCTAACTCCTGTACGCGGGAGGTAATCCATACCGCAAGATCACGTTCTTCAGGAGCAACTGCCTCAACGACACAGGCATTGGCCTTAGCTACTTTCGTAAACTTTTTACGCTCATCTAACTTTTCGTAGGGCGCAATCATTACTACTACCGAAAATGGGGCTGGGTTGCTCATATATTGTTCAAAGCGCTTTAAATCATGTGTAATTTTTTCTTTTTCACGATCACTAGCTTTAAATATCGTAGCATTTTTTGCGATAACGAGTTTGCGTTCCGTAAAAAATGGTATTGTATCCGCTTCGTTTAACACTTCATCAACTGGCACTTCGTCAAGTGAGTACGTCATAACTTCCGCTTCTTCGTCTGCCGCGAGTGCCTGCTTGATCTTGCGCACCGTTTCGTCAATTAAATAAGCTTCTTCGCCGACGAGTAAATAAACGGGCTGTAGTTTTTTATTATCAATATCGCGCCAAATTTTTGTAAGCACTTACGTTCACTCTCCTTATACATCAGTACATTATACTTGATTTACTATAAATTTGTCACACCTCTTTATGTTTTCCTTTTGATATGGCTTTTTCATAGGTGTTGTTTTATAATAAGATACAGAATTGGAGGGATAGCAATGAATCCATTTGAAGGTGAAAACATTAACTCAAAACGTAACGATGCGATTGACGCTGGCGTTGGCTTTGGCGTATCATTCGGTTTCTTTACAACTATGTTCATCATTGCAATTATTTTCGAATACGTAGCTATGAACTAATTTTATTACTGCACAAAAAGCATTTCGCTTCCGAAATGCTTTTTGTCATTTTATCGCCATATTTGTTCGTGTTAATTTAACTTCAATCGTGCCTACATCCGCTGTCGTTAATGTAGTACCTGGCGCAAAACGCGCGACTACGTCAGGATGAGGGTGACCGTAGCGATTATTAATGCCTGCACTAAAAATAGTGAGTCTGGGATTAGTATGCGCAATAAAGCCCTCTGTACTCGATGTTTTACTACCGTGATGCCCCGCCTTTAATAAATCAATATCACGCAGTATTTCATCTCGCAACTTATTTTCACCCTCGGCTTCTAAATCACCTGTAAATAAGGCGCGCATTTTGCCGTATTGTAGTACTAGTACAAGTGAGTCATTATTTGTCCCCTCACCCGCTTGTTGCGGCGCCACATACATAAAATTTACACCAGCTCGTTGCCAACTCGCTCCTCGTACCGGCTCCTCTAATGGAATCCCTTGCTTTACAGCCTCTTCATAGACCGCTTGCATTACCTCGGCTTTCGCTAAACTATTTGGTGTCATATGAATGGTTTTGACTGTGAGCTCTTGCATTACCTCTTCCGCTCCTTCTACATGGTCTGCATCAGGGTGCGTTAAAATAAGCGTATCAATCGTTGTAATGCCCTTACCTTTTAAGTAAGGTACGACTACACGCCTTCCCACTTCATAAGGTTTGCCTACTTGCCACTCTTCCTTACGATCAAAGCGTAGTACACCACCTGTATCAATGACATAAACACCTCGCCTTTGAGGCAGCTCTATCACAATACTGTCACCTTGTCCCACATCCAAAAAAGTTACCGTCACATCGCGCTCTGCCAAATAAGCAAAGTGTAAAGGTAGCACAGAAAGCACACCAACTACTAGCGCTTGCTTAAAGCGCTCAATCTCTAGTAATAAAAACACAGCAAGTACGCCTACGTAGGCAAGGGCTAACCCCCATATAGCAGGTCGGCCTGGCGTCCACAATTGCCAAGGCAGCTGCGTTAAAGCCGTAATTAGTTCGGTAAGCAGTGTACGGAGCGGCTCATATAAAGTAAACCCTACCTGCGCTAAAGCTGGTACACAGTAGCTCAGCACAAATAACCCCATCGTCACAGGTAAAATTACGACAGAAAATAACGGAACAAAAAATAAATTCATAATGAGTGAAGATACGGATACTTCAAAGAAGTGATACAAAATAATAGGATAAACCGCAAGTTGCGTCACACTTGTAATAATAAAAGCCTTTACTAGCCCGTGCTGACTTAAGCTCATAATACGCTGTGCATAAATCAAGCTAATTGTTGCACCATAAGACAATTGAAAGCCCACCTGTAAAATACTAGATGGTTGCCATAAGACAAAACCTATTAACGTTACCGCAAGCGCATCATCTACCGCAATCCGTCGCTGTTTAAGTTGTAGTACTAATACTAAAACAGTTACTGTAACCGCACGCCAAACTGACGGCGCACCACCCGCTAGCATCGCATAAAGAGGAAGCGCCACAATTAATACCCACGTTGCTTTTTCACGCCGAACACCAAGCCGCAACAAGCTATAATAAATTACAGCTGTCATTAGCCCAACGTGTAAGCCAGAAATCGCAAACAAATGCGTAATCCCTAAAATTTGATAGGCACGCGTCAACTCCTCGTCAACATCATCACGCAAGCCTATTAAAAGCGCCTGTGCTTCTGCCTGTAGGCTTTTAGGAAAATTATCTTCTATATGTCTCGCTACATTAAATCGTTGCGTAGCGAGCATTGTCGCAAGGTTTGTTGCTTTGCCTACTGCTTGCCACTCGCTAACCTCAACCATACCAACAGCACCCGCACTTTTTAAATAACTTGCCATCGAAAAAGCATAGCGATGTGCAGGTCGAGGTGGCGGTATCCACTCAGCTTGAGCATGCATCTTACTACCATACAATGAGGTCGCTTGGTACAGTGCTTTTTCTTCAGCACTTGTAAAACGATATGTTACATAAATTTTTTGACCATCTGCTTTCGCAAAACCACGTAATGTAGCGCCTGTAATTTTCATTTGTTGCAGCGTTAGCTCTGTGGTTGCTGGCAGTGGCTTAGGTTTTGTTTGAATGAGTAAAATAAGTGTGCAAATTGCGATGATAATTAGTAATTTAGGGGATTCTTTTTTATAAAATAACCATAATGTGTAGGGGAATAATAGTAAAAATACTACTGGGGAGAGTTGCAGCGCACTCGCAATAATAACTACTGCGAGCGCTACTAGCATCCCTTTATTTTTGAAGTTGTTTACCAAGGATTTCTGTCACCTGCTTTTCAAGGTCAGCAATCTTCTCTGGCGCAACACCTGCTTGGCGCATCTCGTCAAGCATTGTCATATACAAATGTAGTTTTTCGTCGCTTAAAAAATCAATTTTACGCTCATCAAAAGGCACATGCTCTACGGTAACGCCTGCCTTTTGTAGTAGCTCTAGTGCGTATGTATTGTTTTTATAATCCGTCGCATAGTATACATTTTTAATGCCTGCTTGAATAATTGATTTTGTACAAGGTAAGCATGGGAAGTGGGTCACATATAAATCTGCATTTTGTGTAGGTGTACCATATTTTGAGCATTGCAGTAATGCATTCATTTCGGCATGAACCGTACGTACACAGTGATTGTCTACCACATAACAGCCATGGTCAATGCAATGTTCGTCCCCTGCAATCGAGCCATTATAGCCCCCCGCAATAATGCGCTTATCACGCACAATCGTTGCACCAACAGCTAAACGTGTACATGTACTACGTAACGCAAGTAAATGACATTGTGCCATAAAAAATTGATTCCAAGTAATTCGCTCCATACGAATACCTCCTTCGTTTTATTAAGTGTAGCATTATTTCACACTAATATAATCCTTTAATTTTTCAAAGGTTTTGTCACCAATACCGCTAATTTTTTTGACGTCTTCAATTGTTGTAAAGTTGCCCTGCTCTGTACGGTAACTAATAATGCTTGCTGCTTTTGCTGGACCAATGCCTGGGATTGTCATGAGCTGCGTTTCATCCGCTGTGTTTAAATTGACGGTAGTGGTTGTTGTTTGAGAGGTTGTAGATGTAGGCTGTGCTTGTGTCGCGACAGCTTCGGGTGGGGGCTCCTCGCCCTGTTTGGGGATATAAATGACCATTTCATCCTGTAATTTTTGCGCATAATTAATGAGCTTAGTATCAGCCTCATCCGTAATACCACCTGCGATAGTTAAAGCATCAATAATGCGCTCCTCTGTTGTTAAAGGGTAAACGCCTGGCTGTTTAACAGCACCCTTAACATCTACAAGGACAGTCGTAACTTGTGGTGGCTCTGGTTCAATTGGTTGTTGCTCTATTTTGGGTTCTTCAAGGGTTGGGGTAAGTGGGAGTAGTTCGGGTTGTTGCGCTTCAGTGCGCGTAAAATAAAAGAGAAGTGCTACGCTAACCGCACCAATAATAAGTGCGTACTTGCCATACTGTTGCCAAAGTTGCTGCATAGAAAAAAACACCCTTTCCTACGAAAGTGGCGTCGTATGGAGTTACCTCCTACTATAGCCTATTCTTTCGTGAGTGAAAAGGTGTTTTTACTTTTATTGCATTTGTTTACGACGTGTAAATAGGAAAATACTTGCCGCAATCAGTGCGAAACCTGTAAGCATTAAGCCTAGTGTGCTTTCGCCATCTGTTTGTGGTAATTTTTCTACCGCTGTGTCGTTACCGGCTTTAGGTAATTCTTTTACAGGTACAGAAATTGTCGGTTGCTCTACCTTGTTATCCGTATCCGGTTGTTGCACCGTTGGTAACTCAGGTTTTGCCTGTTCATTTTCTGTATTTGGATTTTCGTTCGGAATTTCTACGGAAGGGTTTTCTGGGGTTGTTGGTTCCTCCGGTTTTGGTTCTAGCTTACCTGGCTTTGGATTTTCAAGTCCATTGGATTTTATCGCCTACTTCTTGAGCAAGCATCGTTCAATAGTTGCGATTGATGAAATTGGGAATCACGAACTATTTGACGATATCTTTGTACAAAAACACACCCGCGTCCATGCACTTTTTATTAAATTGCGTTCTGTAGCAATTAGCCATTACGTAGCAACGTCTATTGATCGTGAGTTAAGCGGTAAGCTAACATTGTTGCCAACGCTCGCTTGTGATGCGGAAGATATACGTAACTTTATTGATAGGAAGGAATTTGATTTTATTATTACAGATGTGCTACTACCATCGTTGCAACCGCAGTGCCCTGTCATACTAATTGATACATTTTTATCGACAACGACTTTTACACAAATCGCTAAGTTAACCGATAAAATCAACCAACAAAAAGCGCAGATTGTCATTAAACAGCTGCCCATTGTGCCATATATGCAAAAAAGCTGCTACCTACTTAGGCATCAGCTTTTTTTGCGTGTATAAAAATGCGTTCACTTTCGTCCGTTGGTGCATCCATTGTAAAGTCAGCAGTTACTGTAATGTCTGTAAAGCCTGCTGCTTGTAGCCATGCTACATACTGCATTGGCTCATAAGTTTGTTGATAGTGCGTTTCGTCAAAGCGGCGGTAATGCTCACCCTCCGCTACAAAGAATGTCATATCATGCACAATACTGTGAGGTGCGTCGCCTTCTTCGGTATGCCAGATGTATGCAATGTTGCCATCATCATACGTAAAAGGCGAGTCAAGGAAAATCTCCATCTTTAGTAAGCTGTGCACATCAAAAAATAAATGTCCGCCTGCCGCTAAGCTAGCATAAATGCGCTCAAAGGTAGCTTGTACGGCCATTGCACTTGGCAAATAGTTAAGTGAATCTAACACGATGGTCATCACATCCACATCCGTAAAACCTTCTAGCTCATCCATAGACTGACAGACAAGTGGCACATGAGGAAGGCGCTCACTTGCGACCATCAGCATTTCGTCTGATAAATCTACGCCCGTTACCTCATAGCCTAATGCTTGAAAACGTTGCAACATGGTACCAGTACCACAGCCAATATCAACAAGCACTTTATTTGTTGTGGGTGGTGCGACTAGTCGCACCCAGTCTGCATAATCATCATACGGCACATCTTGTTGTAGCTCGTCGTAGATTAACGCAAATTGTGTGTAGCTACTCACTGCGCTACCTCAAGCAGTGGTGCATCTCCCCATAGGCGCTCTAAGTTATAATAGCCACGCTCATCTTTATGGAATACGTGAACAACTACATCGCCAAGGTCAACTAATACCCAACGTGCTTGGTCAAAGCCTTCCATGCGGCGTACTGTGTAGCTGCTTTTTCAGCTTGCTCTTTTACTTCACGTGCAATTGCCTGTACTTGACGGTCTGAATTACCGTGACAAACCATAAATTGGTCAGCTAAAAACGAAATACCTTCCATATTAAGTACTACGATGTCCTCAGCATGTTTGTCATCTACTGCTTTATAAGCGATTTGTAATAAGTTCATTTGTTTTCTCCATTCATGATATCGTTATAGCAAGTAAGTGTCAGTGGAAAAATCGGCTGCTTCGTATCAATTAAAAATCGTAACGAATGGCGCACACATGCACTCATTGCTTTATCTAAGTTTTTTTGTGCTTTTTTACGCAGGCGTTCAACACCTGGGTAATTACGTGAGGGCTCAATCATATCAGCAACGAAAATAATTTTTTCGAGCTTGCTCATACCAGCGCGCCCTGTCGTATGGTAGTGGATGGCATTTAACACATCTTGATCGGTAATGCCAAACTGGGTTTGTGCATAGTAGGCGGCAATTGGGCCATGTAGTAACTCACTGCCCCACCCTATAACGGATAAATCAAGGTTTTCACGTCGAATGATGTCTTCCATCTTCGCTACGTCCTCATATTTTGCCATATCATGCAAAATAGCCGCTGATTCTGCCTTACTTGGGTCTTCGTCGTAGCGTTCTGCTAAAGCGATTGCTGTATGCATTACACCTTGTGTATGAATGTAGCGCTTCTCTGGCATGCGCGGTTTAATGGCCGCTAGTAGTTGTTGTCGCTCCATATAATCCTTCCTCTCGTACATAATTTGCTACCGCTTCTGGTATTAAAAATTGTACCGTCCGTCCCTCTTTAAAGCGACGACGCAACATGGTTGAAGAAATATCGAATTGCGGTGCGTCTACCATTTGTACATTATAAATGGTTTGTGCCTGTGTATGTGGTCGTGCAAAGCCAACAAAGGTAACAAGCTGATTTAGCGTACCTATATCATGCCATGTGTGCAACGACTCAATCATGTCACCGCCCATAATAAAATAAAAAGCTGCCTCTGGCTCACGTTTGGTAAGCTCACGCATTGTAATAGCCGTATAGGAAATACCACCCTTATTAATTTCATAAGGCTCTACTTTAAAGTAAGGATATGGCGCTGTCGCAATTGACAACATAGTAAGGCGCTCTGCATCACTAACGGGCATATCTACAGCTTTATGTGGTGGTACACCATTTGGCATAAAGCGAATCTCGTCAAGTGACAACGCATTAAGCGCCTCATTTGCCATCATTAAATGACCAATGTGGGGCGGGTTAAACGTACCACCTAAAATCCCGATTCGCTTTTTCATTACTTCTTCGCTACTTTCGGTAGTACGATTTGTTTATTGTTGCGTGACTCTTTATATAGTACGACAGTTAAACCAATAAGTTGAACAAGCTCTGCGCGTGTACCGCGTGCTAGCGCTTCCGCTACCTCATGCTTTTCGTCCTCACAGTTGTCTAAAATACGTACTTTAATTAATTCACGTGCTTCTAGTGCTTCGCTAATTTGTTTTAGCATCGCTTCATTTACGCCGCCTTTACCTACTTGGAAAATCGGTGTTAAATGATGTGCCTCTGCACGTAAAAATCGTTTTTGTTTACCTGTTAACATCAAAATTAGTTTCCTCCTAATTGCTCTTCTATTGAAGCAATCATTGATTTTGTATCTGGCGTTTCGTTAAGCCAATGTGTAAAGGCAATTGCCCCTTGATTAACAAACATACCCACGCCATTTATTATCGTTGCACCTTGGTGTTGTGCCGCTTGCAAAAATGGTGTTACGAGTGGATTATACACAATATCAGCAACAAATGCTTCTTTTCGCAAATTTGTCACATCAATTGGTAATGTAAAGTCTGCGCTTAGCCCTGCCGATGTAGTTTGAATGATGACATCATACGCACTCGCATCTACATCTGTTAAAGCAATAGCTTGTCCACTACCTAACTCTGCTATGATAGCCTGTGCACGCGCTACGGTACGATTAGCAATCGTTATGGTATAGCCTGCTTGTGCCATTGCAAATGCAATACCTCTAGCCGCTCCGCCTGCACCAAGTAACACAACTTTTGCCTTTGGCTTGTGCCCTGTTACCATTTCAAGTGAACGCAAAAAGCCAAGTCCATCGGTGTTATATCCTTTTAAGCGACCATCCGCTAAGCGTACTACTGTATTAACTGCGCCCATTTTTTTAGCTAAAGGGTCCAACTCATCGAGTAATGGGATGATTTTTTCCTTATGTGGAATGGTCACATTAAAGCCACTACTACCAAGCACACGTAAGCTTGTAATAGCTGTAGCTAAATTTTCTTCAGTAACGTGTAAGGGAATGTAGGTAGCATCAATGCCTAGCTCAGCGAACCACGCATTGTGCATCTCAGGTGACTTAGAATGGGCGATAGGATCGCCAATAACTGCGAACCATTTTTTCATGGTCAATCACTCCTTAAATTAATGAAGGGCGTAAAAATACTTCCACGCCTTTTGGTGCGTGTGCTGCAATTACTACATTAGGGTCTTGTACGGTAATCCAACCAAGTCCAGAGAACACAATATCTGTGCGCCCCTCTTTAATTGAAAACTCATGACGTACTAATGGTGGCAACTGGTCAATAAATTGCTCAGATGGTGGTGCTAGCATTTTACCTTTATGATTAGCATACAGTTCATCTGCCTTTTCAAGTTTTGTACGGTGAATTGGTAAGTCATTCGCCATATATACCGTAAAGGCTGTGCGCATCCCTTGCAGGAAGTCAAAACGTGCTAAGCCACCAACAAATAAAGTTTGCTCAGGATTTTGTTGGAACACTTTTGGCTTAATTTCTTTTTTCGGCATAATATACTTAAGCTCGCTCGCATCAAGGTAATGTGCCATTTGGTGATGATTAATAATACCAGGTGTGTCAAACATTGCGCTACCATCATCTAAAGGAATATCAATCATATCAAGCGTTGTGCCTGGGAAGTGTGATGTTGTAATAACTTCGCCCTCACCTGTAGCTTGTTTGATGATACGGTTAATAAATGTTGATTTACCTACGTTTGTACAACCTACGACATAAACGTTTTGCTTTTTACGGTAGCGGTCAATTGCTTTCATTGCGTCTTCCATACCGCGACCGCTATGTGCACTCACAAGTAATACGTCGATTGGCTTAAGACCAAGCTTTGCCGCTTCGTGTTTTAACCAGTGCACTACTTTACCTGGCTTCACTGATTTTGGTAATAAATCAACTTTATTGGCAATCAATAATACAGGATTATTGCCTACAAAGCGGTGTAACCTGGTAACCAGCTCCCGTTAAAGTCAAAGATATCTACGATTTTAACAATTAGACCGTCTTGCGTGCCTAAACCGTTTAAAATACGTAAAAAATCGTCATCTGTTAATGACACAGGTTGGATTTCGTTATAGTTTTTCAAACGAAAACAACGCTGACAAATGACGGTCTCCTTATCTAATGATGAAGCGGGTGCATAGCCTACCTCACCTTTATTTGTTGTTTGAATTGTTGCGCCACAACCGATACATGTTGGCATTTCGTTCATTTTTTGTCCTCCCAAGTTGGTTTTCCTTTTCGTCGTAAATCATTAAATACACGTCGTTCAACAAAGCGATTGAACTTTGTTACAAGCCCATCTGACTGTGCAACAGGGCGCACTAAAATCGTATGCATACCCATGCGGTTGCCACCCATAATATCTGTTAATAGCTGGTCACCCACCATTGCTGTCTCATGTGGTCGTAGCCCAAGTTGAATCATAGCTGAGTAAAAACCGTTACCTAATGGCTTTTTCGCGCGTGAAATATACGGAATCCCTACAGGCTCAGCAAAAGCCTTCACGCGTGCTTCATTATTATTAGAAGCAATAATCACACGAATGCCACCTTCAGCTAATCTTTCAAACCAGGCAGCTAAATCATCATTTGCATATGGGCTATCCCATTCAATTAACGTATTATCTAAGTCAGTGACAACACCCTTAACCCCTTGAGCCTTTAATGACTCTGGTGTAATTTCGTAAATTGTCTCGACGTATTGCTTTGGCAATAAAAAATTATACACGTAATTCCCCTCACTCTAAACTTTGTCGCACTCATTATAGCATAGTTGCGAACGCTTCACCCACACGAATCATACGGTTCTTTACAACATCTTCTGTGAAAGCAACGCTATCCTTCTCAAATAACATAACAACCGTTGAGCCAAAGCTAAAATAGCCGACTTCTTCACCCTTATACCATGCTGTTGTTGTATTTGTTAATGCAATAGAATTGACAAACATTGCACCAACTTTAATAAAATCACAGCGCATCTTTTTGTGTTGTAATTGCGTCACCATACGGTAGTTATGTGACAGTGGCTTTTTGCCATAGCTTAAACCTGCTTGATTAACAGGGTAAGATTGCTGCCCTAGTGTGTACTGGCGTAAAACAGTAGCGTCTAACGGGCTATGCATGCGGTGGTAATCAGCAGGACTTAAATAAAATACAATATACTGTCCGTCCTTATACGCTTCGGCACGTGCTTCCTTGCCTAATAAATCCACCAGACGGTACGATTTACCTTTTACTACAAAATTTTGTCCTTCTGTAATGGCACCAAAAGATTCGATTTTTGCATCTACGGGACTTACAATGATATCATCCGCAGAAGCAATAGGACGCGCCTCCTCTTTTAGCTCACGCGTAAAGAAATCATGTAGCGTTGAAAATTGTTGTAAACTTTTTGAAACCTCTTGGGTATTAATTGCGTAAAGTTTAGTATAGCCTGGAATAAGGTATCTACTAATACGAGAGGTAGCAAAGGTTTTTAACATTGCCGACGTTCCTCTACCATTTGTCAGTTCTATCATTGTTTGGTATAATTTTTGCTTCATTTGTTTTCACCCTTATTTCTCATTTTTTCACTATCTAATTT
Source organism: Lysinibacillus sp. BF-4 (assembly GCF_000743635.1). Lineage (NCBI taxonomy): Bacteria > Bacillati > Bacillota > Bacilli > Caryophanales > Bacillaceae > Lysinibacillus > Lysinibacillus sp. BF-4. The sequence goes on from NZ_JPUW01000014.1 coordinate 36,548, forward strand.
AATCTTTTAGCAGTATAATTAAAAAATACTTCACTTGTAAAGGAGTGACCTATCATGTATATTCCGCATGCTATGGACAATACAATAAAAAAAGCCAAATCTCAAATTGCAAACTTTATTACACTATGTAATTTATCTTTTGGTGGTGCAGCCATTATGGCAACATTAAATGAGCATTATAGCTCCGCTGTACTATTCATTTTTATCGCCGCTTTACTTGATCGTTATGACGGTAAAGTCGCACGACGCTTAAACCAACAATCTGAGCTTGGTAAGCAACTTGATTCAATGAGTGATATTATATCATTCGGTGTAGCACCAGCGATACTAATTTATGAGTATTTACTACATGACTTAGGTGCAGCAGGTATGATTGTAACCGTATTATTTATTACTTGCGGTGCTTTACGTCTTGCACGCTTTAATATTTCAGAGTCAAACGGTACTTTTGTTGGCCTACCTATTACAGCAGCAGGTACAATTTTAACAGTAAGTTATTTTTTAGCACCTTTTGTACCTCTAGGCTTTTATATCCCATTAGTTCTTGTTCTTGCACTTTTAATGATTAGTACATTTACCATGAAAAAAGTATAATTTTTAACTACGCTACTTTGCTAGCGTAGTTTTTTTGTTTAGTTATGACCTGTTAAGGTAATGGTTAACTTAGGAGGTTATTTCATGAATAAAATCTTTCGCATAACAATTGTAAGCTTTATTAGTGGTCTCATGCTTATTGCTGTACTCTACCTGTTTAAGTTCTTACACACTAGTCGCGCGTATGATTTATTATTCAACTTTGAATACATCCCTATTATTGGTGCTTATAATGGCAATATGGCACTTGGCTTACTGTTTCATTTTGGCACCTGTATTATTAGTACGATTGTTTTATATTACATTGTAAAAGCCTTTCATGTAGAGCTATCTTTACTCAGCTATGTTTTACCAATTACAATTGGTAGTGCTGTACTGTATTTTTTAAGTGGTTTTACTAGCGAAGCACCTTCACCTTTTGATTTAACATCATGGGGCATGTGGGTATTTGCGCACTTAATTTACAGTATGATGATTGCTTATGGCATGAAGTTTTGGGTGCTTCATAATAAAAGTGGCAGCGAGTAATCTCGCTACCACTTTTTTTTAGCAATTTTTAATAGCTTCTAGTACTACTGCTGTCGAGTGCTTAGCAGCTACTGGTAAAAATTCGTCAAAGCTTAGGTTAGATTCTTTACCTGCAATATCAGATAAGGCACGAATCACTACAAATGGTACATTAAACTGATGACATACTTGTGCAACAGCTGCTGCTTCCATCTCTACCGCTTTAAGCGCTGGTAGTTTTGCGCGCACATCTTCAACACGCGCTGGGTCATACATGAATGAGTCACCTGAACCAATTAAACCTACTGCACTATTATGTTCACCAACAGTTGCTACAGCTTGCTGAGCGATAGCACAAAGCTTAGCGTCTGCTTTATACGTTGCTGGCATCTGTGGTACTTGCCCCCATACATAGCCGAAAATAGTAGCGTCTACATCATGGTGTACTACTTCGTCTGAAATAACGATAGCACCTACTTCTAGGTTTTCGTCATAGCCGCCAGCTGAACCTGTGTTAATGACAACGTCTGGCTTAAATTGATGTAATAAAATCGTTGTACCCATTGCGGCATTTACTTTACCAATACCACTTTTTAGTAATACTACGTCTTTGCCGTCGTATGTACCTGTTGTATACTCACTATTTGCAATTGTTACAGTTTCTGCATTTTGTAAACTTTCACGTAGTGCAACTACTTCTTCTTCCATTGCACCAATTACTGCGATTTTCATGCTGTATCCTCCTTAGTACGCACCCTCTGTGGTGTGTAACTTTTCTAGCTTGGTTGGTAACCAACCTTGTTCATCAACCCACTCCATGCTCACACGATATTTTTCGGTACCGTCTGCTGATGTTACAACACCAATCGCATTTTGTGCGCCACCATTATTGCCAACACGCAATACAATCATATTATCATGTGCAAGGCCTGTTGTGCGGCTCAATGTTTCGATTTTCTCTTGCCAATCAGTAGAAGCCACATATAATGACACATGCTCACCTGTTTGTGTAGTAGGCGTTGGCTCCCATGCTGGGTCTACAATAACGGATGCTACAATCGGGTCGCCCTCTACTAGTGTTTCTTCTTTTTCTTTAATAGGGGCCTTCTCTACCTCATCCTGTTCATCACTTTCTTTTACGGGTTGCTTATCCACTGTTTCAATTGGTTGCTCATTTAGCTCTTTGGCAGGCTCTGGCTCGCCGCCCGCATTTTTTACGATAATGGCAATGGTAATTAAAATTAATAAAACCATAAAAACAATTAAGTAATTTAGCATTTTATCGGCTCTTTGTTTTTTTGCAGAAGAAGGCATACGATTTCTGCGCTGTTGTTTTTCTTCGGTCATCTGTCAACACCTCTCGCAATAGTTTACCATCGTTTGGCGACTTTTGCCTACAAAAAAGAAGCTGCCGTATTACGACAGCTCCTGACAATTATTTAATAGTAAGAATGCGTACGTCCATCTCGCCGCCTGGTGTTTGAATCTTAACCGTTGCATTTACTTCTTTGCCGATTAAGCCTTTAGCAATTGGTGAGTCATTTGAGATTAAGCCCTCTAATGGGTCTGCCTCTGCTGAACCTACGATTGTATATGTTTCTTCAAAGTCTGACGCTTTGCCATCCACGATTTCAACAAATGTAACCGTTTTCCCAAGTGACACTGTTCCATTGTTTGATTCATCTTCGTTGATGATAACAGCGTTACGAATCATTGACTCTAATGTCGAGATACGACCTTCTACGAATGCTTGGTCTTCCTTAGCTGAATCGTACTCTGAGTTCTCCGATAAGTCACCGAAGCTACGCGCTACTTTAATACGTTCAACTACTTCTTTACGCTTTTCGGTAATTAAGTATTCTAATTCTTCTTCTAACTTGCGTTTCCCCGCTTCAGTCATTGGGTAAGTTTTTTCGTTTGACAACGTGTTCCACTCCTTCGTAAATACCTTCATAAAACTATTAGATACGCTACATAAACATAAAACTCGATTAGCGCCTGCGCTAATCGAATTTTACATACGTATGCTTCCAATATTTGCATTAGCATAATACAGCTTGTCGCATTTGTCAATCTTTATTGCACTAAAGTGTTACTTTGCTAAAATTGTATTAATTTTTGTAATTAACAAATCAATTGCTACAACATTTTCGCCACCTTCTGGCAAAATGATGTCCGCAAAACGTTTAGTAGGCTCAATAAAATGAATGTGACTTGTACGGACAGTCGTTAAATATTGCTCAATAACAGAGTCCGTTGTGCGTCCACGCTCTTTAATATCGCGTAAAATACGACGAATAATACGTAAATCCGAATCTGTATCCACAAATATTTTCATATCCATAATGTTGCGTAGGCGTTCGTCATCTAAAATAAGCATACCTTCGACGATTATAACGTCAGCTGGCGCAATATGTTCCACGTTTTCGGCACGCGTGTGCTTAACGTAATCATAAATTGGCTTATCAATTGGCTCGCGCTTAAGCAGCGTCTCTAAGTGCGTGATAAGTAAGTCATTATCAAAAGCTGACGGGTGATCATAATTAGTTTTTAAACGCTCATCAAACGTTAAATGTGATTGATCTTTATAGTAATAATCTTGCTCAATAACAACGACAGATTGATTATGAAACGTTTGCTTAATCGTTTGTGTTACTGTTGTTTTACCTGAGCAAGAACCGCCCGCAATACCGATGACGATAGGTTTCATCAAGCATTCTCCTTACGCATCATGTTTTCTGGGTAGAGCTTGTGCTCACATTTAAAAGTAACAATTTGTAATGGGTGGCGTGCTGCATCAAGTGATACGCCGTCCTCATCAAATACCTCATCAATTACTACGCGGAAGTTTGCGATTTCTGGACCGAAGAACTCTACTTCATCGCCTGGCTTAAAGTAATTACGTTGTTCTAATGTCACCATTTGTGTAGTTTCGTCATAGGCTACAACGCGACCAACAAATTCGTATTTTGTTTTACGTCCATGCTCGCCAAACATTTGCTCCTCATGACCTGGTGCATCATGGAAAAATGCCTCCGCTGCTTCACGGTTAGCACATTTATCTAGTTCTTCTAACCATTCGCGCTTAATTTTAAAGTTATCAGGGTCTGCACAGTAGGCATCAATAACTTTACGGTATACTGATACAACTGTTGCTACGTAGTGAATTGACTTCATACGCCCTTCAATTTTAAGTGAATCAATGCCAAGCTCAATCATATGTGGAATGGCCTCAACTAGTTTTAAATCTTTTGGGCTCATAGCAAATGGCTCATGGTTTTCTTCATATAATGCTTTTTCTTCGCCATCTTCTAACTCATATAAATCATAATCCCAACGACATGATTGACAGCAACCACCACGGTTAGAGTCACGTGCTGTCATATGGTTAGATAGTACACAGCGACCTGAGTAAGCAATGCACATTGCCCCGTGAATGAAGGCTTCAATTTCAATATCAACTTTTTCTTTCATTAGGCGCATTTCTTCGCCGCCTACTTCACGTGCAAGTACGACGCGGTGTAAACCTTCATCCTTCCAATACTTCACAGCTTTCCAGTTAGATAGGGATTGCTGTGTTGATAGATGGATTTCTAATTTTGGTGCATGTTTGCGACATGTTTCGATAATGAGTGGGTCAGCTACGATAATACCCGTAACGCCAGCACCTTCAATTGCTTGTAAGTACTCAATTAAACCATCCATATTTTCGTTATGGGCAAAAATATTTGTTGTTACATAAATTTTAGCATTGTATTTGTTCGCAAATTCTACACCTTCGCGCATATCCTCAATTGAGAAATTATCCGCATTTGAGCGTAAACCAAACTCGCGACCTCCAATAAACACTGCGTCTGCACCGTAGTGTACCGCTACTTTTAATTTTTCAAGACTACCTGCTGGTGCAAGTAACTCTGGCTTTTTCGTAATCACGCGTTTTCCATCAACGAGTGAGCGAATTTTATCATTTTGTTGTAAAGCTAGTGCCACTTTACTTACCCCCTTAGTAAACTGTTTCCTTAAAGATAAAGCCTGTATCAAGCGGACGGTGTGCCGGTTGGATTTCCTCTACGGCTTGTTGAAGCTCGTCGCGCATATCATCATACGTGCCGTCTACATACGCATCAATTGCTTTGCGGTATAGTGCCGTCACCTGTGTAATATAATCAGCTGTTTGTAATACGCCATCAATTTTAAAGGCGTCAATTTCTGCATCCATTAGCTCGTCAATTTCATCAATAATACACATGTCATTTGGGCTAAAGATATGCGTGCCATTTGCATCTTCATAAATTGGGTATTTATTATTACGCTCATCGTCATGTAAAAACATATTACGGTCCTCTTGGCGATTTTCGACTTCCATCACCTTATCTTGGTAAAGGAAGTAATGGCCTAGTAACGGGCGCTTTGATTGGAACATACACGTCATACCATGTACTTGCACCTCAATCGCTACGTTAGCATTCTCTTTAATTTCAACAACTTCATCCATAGAAAGCTCGCGCGCTAAAACAGCACGGTTTGCGCCACGCTCGCCCCAATAGTTTGCTGTGAACCAGTTCGTTGCTGTTGTTTCTGGGTTCCAATGTAATGGAATGGTAATATCATTTTCGCGACATGCCATAATCACAGCCGGGTCTCCGTATATAAAGCCATCGACCTCAAGTTTAGCTACTTCTACCATATAAGCGTCAAGTGCTTCGATTAATTCATTATGGAATAATGCGTTAACTGCTACATAAATTTTTTTGCCAGCCGCATGTACAAGCGCTGTTGCCTCTTTAATTTGAGCTACAGTAAATTCACCTGCTAAGCGTAGCCCAAACATTTGTTCACCTACTACAAATGCATCTGCACCTGCTTCAAGTAACGCTTCGATATGCGCGACTGATTTTGGTGTTACAAGTAATTCTGGTTTTTTCAATTTGGTCACCTCTTCAAACATAATAATAAACCATCACCAACGGGTAAAAATGCACTCGTATAATCCGGGTGCGCCGTGATCCAGTCTGTAAAATTTTTTAAATTACGTATCATTGTACGTTTACGGCGCGGGACGTCCTTTAAAGCTAAATCCGACAAGCCATGCATATACATATTATCAATATAAAGCACACCGCCTGATGGCACGAGCGCCTCGTATTTTTCGAAAAAGCGCTGGTACTGTCCTTTTGCTGCATCAATAAAAATAGCATCATAACTCGCCTGCGGTACGTCTACCTCTAGCGCATCACCCTCAATTAAAGTAATGCGATTACCTACCTCTGAACGCGCTAAAAACGCCTTAGCCGCTTCAATACGGGGCGCATCTCGTTCAATGGTAACGATTTCGACAGTAGGCAGTGCCTCTGCCATGCGTATTGCTGAATAACCAATAGCTGTGCCAATCTCCAAAATCCTTGCTGGCTTTTGAATGCGTAATAATTGATTTAATGCATCAATTGCCGCAAGTTGCATAATTGGCACATGGTTGGCCTCGGCGTATTGCTCCATCTCTTGCAAGAGCGCGCTACGCGGTTGCACAAATGAATTAATATATGCATCTGACAACTCCATAAATTTGACACCTCATTATCAAAAAACAGCGAGTACGCACTCGCTGACTAAATTTATTAGCTACTGAAAATCATTGCTTATCGTAACACGAAAGGAAGCGTACTGACAAGTTGCCTGTACGCTTACCCTAAGCCTTACTTATTGTGGAATATATTTCTTCTCATTTGCTTGATGTTCCTCGTAGGTTTTTGCAAAATGGTTAACCCCGTCTTTATCTGCTAAGAAGTAGAAATACTCTGTTGATGTTGGATTTAATGTTGCTTGAATTGATACATCGCCAGGTGCCGCAATTGGTCCTGGTGTTAGCCCTTTATTTTTATAGGTGTTATATGGGTTGTCTACCTCTAAATCTTTATACAACACAACGTCCTTATGCTCACCTAGTGAATATAATACCGTTGGGTCAGTTTGTAGTGGCATATCTGCGCCAATACGGTTATAAAATACACTCGCAATTGTTTCGCGGTCTGTTTGTGCGGTAGCTTCCTTCTCTAGTAATGATGCAAATGTTAATAGTTCATGCGGTGTCATTTCGCGCTCTTGCATTAACCCTTTATATTGCATAACGGTATCATTCATTGTGCTAATCATTGTTTCAGCAATACCTTCAACGGTTGGATTTTCGTCAAAAATTGGGTAGGTTGCAGGATATAAATAGCCTTCTAGTTTATAACGAATGTTTTCGCCATCTACAGCATCTGTTACTAGTTCTGGATAGGTTGCCTTCATTTTTTCGACAAAGGTATCACTCGTTACAACGTCCATAAATTGTTTTGCTGTAAAGTCCGTATGTTTGGCTACAACTGCACCGATTTGGTCGAGCGTTAAGCCCTCTGGCACCGTCATTTTAAAAATAGGCTCGCGGTAAATTGTACCTGTTTTTAAACTCTCGATAATTTCGTCTAATGTCATCGCCTGCGTTAAACCATACGTGCCTGCTTGAAAGCTTGATTCATTTTTAAATTTCGTATAGTATTTAAAAATTTTAGCGCTCTTAATAACGCCCTTATCTGCTAGCTCATTCGCAATAAGTGATAGTCCTGAACCAATTGGGATTTCGACTTGAATTTTTTCTGTGGCGCTTGGGTCTACAGGTTTTAACGCACTCTTTACGTATAAATAGCCACCGCCGACAACAAGTAAGCATATGACAATAATGCCTAGTGCTATTTTGCCTACAATATTTCGCACAAACTTCACCTCTTCTTGTTTCGCTTGCATGGTGTCATGCATTTTTTTGCGTTTATCTTCATCTAACACGAAATTTCCCCCTTACTACTACCTAGTTATCATACTAAAAATCGAAACAGTAAACAATTGCATTTATTATAGACGCCATTTCCCTCATTTAGTTACAAAAAAAGAAGCGACCGCTAAGGGTCGCTTCATGTAGATTGAACTATTCTTCGTCTTCAAACTCATCTTGTAATGTGTTTAAAACTTCTTCAATCATTTCCCACTCGTCTTCAGTTTCGATAGGCTGTAAATCGCCGCCCTCGTCGCCTTCTGATGGTGTGAATGAAGAGGCATGGATTTCGATGTTGCCTTCTTCGTCCTCGCTGCCTACTAGGTAGTAAAGTACATATGATTTATTATGTTTCTCTGAATCAAATGTGTACATTACCTCGCATAAATGCTCATCGCCGTTGTCGTCGATTACTGTGATGTGTTGTTCACCATGTTCCATTATTGGACACCTCTTTTTCTAATTTTTGCTATCAAGATAACCCTGTAAAATCATTACAGCTGCCATCTTATCAATAACTTGTTTACGCTTTTTACGACTCACGTCCGCGTCGATTAAAACGCGCTCCGCTGCCATCGTTGTTAAACGCTCGTCCCATAATACCACAGGTAGTGCGAAAGTTTCTTCTAAAAGGGCTTTATATGCCTCAGAAGCCTCCCCGCGCGGGCCAATTGTGTTATTCATGTTCTTTGGGTACCCTACGACAAAGCTTGTTACGTTATGCTGTTTTACTAATTCTGCAATACGTGCAATGCCAAATTCGCCCTTTTCTTCGTTGATTTTAATCGTTTCGATGCCTTGTGCTGTCCAGCCAAATGCGTCGCTAATTGCTACGCCTACTGTTTTTGTACCGACATCTAATCCCATTGCCTTCATTTTTTCGCCTCGTTATTTTCTCTAATATAAAACTTAACGAGTTCTTCTAAAATCTCGTCGCGTTCTAGTTTACGAATTAAGTTTCGTGCATCTTGGTGGCGAGGGATGTACGCCGGATCACCTGAAAGTAAGTACCCTACTATTTGGTTAATCGGGTTGTACCCCTTTTCTTCTAGTGAATTATGCACCTGTAGCATAACTTGCTGTACTTCTTGCGCCATCGACTCATCTGGAAAACTAAACTTCATCGTTTGATCAAACTTATTCATATCCAGCACCTCGCTTTCAGAAGGGGGTGCTACAATAGCACCTTTCCTCTTAGTATACTCGATTACTGTTTTTAATTAAATAGATTTGACGTATTCGTAAACAGATTGTAATGCGTTAGGTAAAGCAGCCGCATCTTTTGCACCAGCCATTGCCATATCAGGACGACCGCCGCCTTTACCTCCACAAGCTTCTGCTACTTGTTTAACAATGTTACCAGCATGGTAATCTTTGCCCGCTAATTCTTTCGAAACACCCGCACAAAGCATAACTTTACCGTCAGCTACTGCACCAAGTACGATAACTGCATTAGACATTTTAGCCTTTAAATCATCCATCATTTGACGAAGTTGACCATTATCTTTAGCCTCTACTTGTGTGGCAAGAACGGTAACCTCACCAATTTTTTGGGCTGCGTCTACAATTGCACCTGCTTGAGCATTGGCAATTTTTTGCGATAATGCTTCGTTTTCACGCTGTGCTTCTTTTAACTCAGCTTGTACTGCTGTCACACGTGTTGCCACGTCTTTTGTTGCTTTTGCTTTTAATAATTGCGCTGCCTGCTCTAAAACATGTTGCTCTTCTTTAGCTGCCTCGTATGCACCTTTACCTGTTACTGCCTCAATACGACGTGTACCTGCACCAATACCGCCCTCTGAAACAATTTTAAACATACCAATTTCAGACGTGCGTGCTACGTGTACACCACCACAAAGCTCGATAGAATAATCATCAACAGCTACAACACGTACAATATCGCCGTATTTTTCGCCGAATAATGCCATTGCACCCATCGCTTTAGCTTCGTCAATTGCTTTATTGGCAATCACAAGCTCGATGTCATCCCAAATTTTTTCGTTTACAATACGTTCGATTTTTTCTTGTTCTTCTTTTGTAACAGGACCGAAATGTGAGAAGTCAAAACGTAAACGGTCAGGACCAACGTAAGAACCTGCTTGGTTAACGTGCTCACCTAATACATCTTTTAAGGCACGTTGTAATAAGTGGGTTGCCGTATGGTTTTTCACTGTTTTATTACGCGCTGTACGGTCTACCGTAGCTGTTACAGCATCGCCTACATGCATTTCGCCACTTGTAATCACTACCGTGTGTAAGTTTTGACCATGCGGTGCTTTTTTAACGTCTTTCACTTGTGCTGTAAAGCCATCATTAGCAATCGTACCCTCATCGGCAATTTGACCACCTGACTCTGCATAAAATGGTGTTGTTGCTAAAATAACAAGTACCTCATCGCCTTCTGATGCTACAGTTGCTTGTTCACCATTTGCTACAATAGCGGCTACTGTTGTTTCCGCATGTAGCGTGTCATAACCTACAAATTCACTTGCCACTGTTAAGTTAGCTAGCACCTCAGATTGCACTTGCATTGAGTCCACATCTTGACGCGCTGCACGTGCACGCGTACGTTGTGCCTCCATCGCTTTATCAAAACCTTCGTGGTCAACTGTCATGCCTACTTCTTCTGCATACTCCTCTGTTAACTCTACAGGGAAGCCATACGTATCATATAAGCGGAATGCATCTTCACCTGGGATGAAGTTGTGTCCTGCTTCTTTTTGTGCTTTTACTACATCATTAAAAATAGCTAAACCGCCATCTAATGTCTCGTGGAAGCGGTCTTCTTCATTTTTAATTACGCGTTGGATAAAGGCTTCTTTTTCTGTTACCTCTGGGTAGAAGTCAACCATAATTGCGCCTACAGTTGGCACTAAATCAAACATAAATGGTTTTTCGATACCTAGTTGTTTTGCATAGCGTACTGCACGACGTAATAAACGACGTAATACATAGCCGCGTCCTTCGTTTGATGGTAACGCACCGTCACCAATCGCAAACGCTACTGTACGGATATGGTCAGCGATTACTTTAAATGCTACATCTTGCTCATCTGTCTCACGGTATTTTTTACCCGAGATTTTTTCCACTTGCTCAATGATTGGCATAAATAAATCTGTATCAAAGTTAGTTGGCACATCTTGTACAACAGATGCCATACGCTCTAGGCCCATACCTGTATCAATATTTTGCTTTGGTAGTGGCGTGTACGTACCATCTGGATTGTGGTTAAATTGTGAGAATACAAGATTCCAGATTTCAAGGTAGCGTTCATTTTCGCCACCTGGGTAAAGCTCTGGATCTGTAAGGTCAGCACCGTAGCTCTCACCGCGGTCATAAAAAATCTCCGAGTTTGGACCTGATGGACCTTCACCAATATCCCAGAAGTTACCCTCTAGACGGATTAAACGTTCTTCAGGAATGCCAATTTCATTTTTCCACACATCATAAGCCTCTTGATCTTCAGGATGTACAGTAATTGATAGTTTTTCTGGGTCAAAGCCCATCCATTTTTTATCCGTTAAAAATTCCCACGCATAATGAATCGCTTCTTTTTTAAAGTAATCCCCAATTGAGAAGTTACCTAGCATTTCAAAGAATGTATGGTGACGCGCTGTTTTACCAACGTTTTCAATATCGTTGGTACGAATTGATTTTTGTGCATTGGTAATGCGAGGGTTGTCAGGTGTTACGCGACCATCAAAATATTTTTTTAATGTTGCTACACCTGAGTTAATCCATAATAACGAAGCATCATCAATTGGCACAAGTGGTGCTGATGGCTCGATTTGGTGTCCCTTTTCAACGAAAAAGTCTAAATATAACTTACGAATGTCTGCTGCTTTCATATAGGTTCCTCCTAAGGTTTTGTTCACAAAAAAACCCCGCCCCTATGTAAAGGGACGAGGATTAGTCGCGGTACCACCCTAATTTACAGCGTTAGCTGTCTCTTAGTTACTGTAACGTAGTTTTACGGCAAGTTTAAGCTTGCAACTCGGAAGTAGCTTTCGGTAATGCTTGCGTAAGGTTTTTACAGCCAAGAAACCTCTCTCTACAACGCCCGGGCAATACGTACTTTCTTCGTCAATGTTTTTACTTTATACACGCAATTATAAGAAAGTTTTACTGCGGTGTCAACGGCTCGTGCGTAAACAGCAAGCTTAAAAACTCTGCGCTTGGAATTGGTCGGCTAAATAAATAACCTTGCAATAAATCACAGCCGACATCGGCCGTTAATTTTTGCTGCGTTGCGGTTTCGATACCTTCTGCTACAACTTGCATATTTAAACGATGTGCTAACGATACTAGTGCTGTTGTCACCTCAAAGCTCGTATAATCCGTTTCAATATCATTAATCATTGAACGGTCAAGCTTTAACACATGCGGCTTTAAGTCTAAAATTTTAGAAAAAGAAGAATAACCCGCACCAAAATCATCAAGTGAAATATTTACACCTAACGCGCGTAAGTCCTCCACTGTTTTTAAGAAAATACTTTTCTTTGTAATTTCGATCGTTTCGGTAATTTCAATCGTTAAGTAGGCTGGCGCAACACCTGATAGTAAAAGCTCCTCGCGTACAACAGCTACAATCTCTTCATTAAATAATTGTACAGCCGACATATTTAATGAAGCTCGGATTTCGTGCCCCGCCTTATGCCACTCCGCTAGCTGTCGACATACTTGACGTACAATCCACTCTCCCACGGGAATAATGAGCCCTGTTTCTTCTAATGCTGGGATAAATTCATTGGGCGGGATAATGTTCCATTCGGGATGTACCCAACGAATTAAAGCTTCTGCCGAAATAATTTGTGTTGTTTTAGCACATACAATTGGTTGGTAGTACAGCGTAAATTGCTCCTCCTCAATTGCACGTAATAATTCATTGCGTAGGGTAAACATACGGTACGCTTTTTCACTCGCAAAAGGAGTGTATACCTCGAGCTGAAAATCTTCCTTTTGGCGTGCAATTTGTAAAGCTTGTGAGGTGGATAGCATAACCTGTTTATAGGTTTTACCTGCTTCAGGATAAAAGCTCGCACCTACACTAATGCTAATTACTAGCTGGTACTCTTGTATTAATACTTGCCCATTAATACAACGCAATAACTCCTTGCCTAATGCTTCAACTTCTGCCACGTCTGCCAAGCGGCGTACTACAATACCAAACGCATCCTCTTCAAGTCGTGCAAAAAAGGTAATACGCTCACCAAGTAGGCTCTCTACACGTTTTACTACATTGACTAATACTTGGTCACCAACGTCGCGTCCCAACATATCATTAACAATTTTCAAATCATTAATATCAATTTTAAATACTGTGAAAGGCTGCTCATTATGACGCTTCATAAGATTTGTTACATAACGTTCAAAACCCTTAATATTAGGAATTTGCGTTAAATCATCAATATACACTGCCTCAAGTTGTTGCTTATGTTTTTTCTTCATGCTAGTAACATCAAAAAAACTCCATATAATATGGCGATTGAAGCGCCTTGCTACATAGTAAATATAACGCTTACGGTCACTCGCATCCCGCATCGTTGTATCTCCCTTAATTTCGTTAATCTCTTTACTAAGCAAGTTTTGTAAAGCTTGTGCTACGTACAACTGATCTTTTTGTTTAATATATGAAAAAATACTTTTATTTATCATGCTACCTGGCTCATAACCGTAATTTTGCAAAATAGATTCACTTTGAAATTGGATATAGCCTTCTTCGCTAATAATAAGCGTATTTTCTAAAGAAGTTGCTGCCAACACTTCTTGTAATTTTTTAGTTTGCTTGATGCCACTATTTATCGCCATGTACATTCCTGCCTTTCTCTGTCGCAAAGCTTAGTATACATCCCCATTATTAAGCTACTGTAAATAAGCATTGCGTGCATTTTTTCCTTACTTTAGCTTTTCAAGTAAAAGTAAATAAGGTGCATTATTTCGTTGATTAATTAACTCATACCTCGCTACATGCACTACCGATTGTTCAAGTTGACTGAGTGCTGCTAGTAGCGCGCTAGACTCCGCTCCGCCGTCATGTCCTTCATATACGGAAACCGTAATAATGCCGCCACACTTTAATGATTGCAATATTGCGTTAATTGCTTGTATAGTTGTTTGTGCCTTCGTCGTAATACCCGTATCGGTATAGGGCAAATAACCTAAATTAAAGGTTGCTGCTGCGATAGGGTGTTTTACATATTGCAGGACATTCTCATGCCCGTCATGAATCAATTTTACACGTGATTGTAGTGGACCTAATTTTTGTGCAGTTGCTGCTAATGCCTCTTGTTGGACATCGAAAGCATACACACAGCCTGCATCGCCTACAAGCTCTGCTAAATAGCGAGTTTCATTGCCATTGCCAGCCGTAGCATCAATAACTGCATCGCCTGATGCAACCACTTTTGCTAAAAAACGCTTTGCCATCGGTAGGATACGATGGACAGTAATTTGTGTCATAAAATATCGTCACTCTTTCAGAAATTTTACTAGACCTAAGCCTATAATAGCATACTGACTTACCGTTTAGCGAATATATATTAAGGCGCTTGTCTCATTTTCAAAATAGTACTTTATTGTTATGTATAGTAACTTTATCGCAAACATAAAAGAAGATTTTTGTAAAAATAACAATTATATTTAACTATGCCAACACTATACTGCATAATTAAAACTAGCTAAGGTGAATTATTTATTATTTAACAATATAATTAAACAACAAAAACCCTTACACTTATTGGTTAAAGT